>JBILCQ010000034.1:0-12786 GCA_044353065.1 Flavobacteriales bacterium
CCCGATCCAAACGTCCAATTGCCGAGCACATAGTTTTCGATACGCGTCATAATTCTCCTTGAGTTTGTCTGCGAATTTGCAGCAAAATCAAGCTAAATGACGCCATTCAGAAGTCTTGTTTACCAACAATTGACATATCACCTCACGAAGTGCGTTTTCGATCCCCTTTTTTGCTTATCGACCTGTCATATCCCGGCTCCCTGTTTTTGCGACTATCCATATCATCGCGTATTTCAGGACGTGGTTTGTGTGAGATGCGCTGCTGCTTGCTTTGCCTGGTGCCGTTGCCTTTACTCGTTTTCATGACTTGTATGTTTGTATCAAATATTCACCTGCTTATTTGTCGAACCTTTAATGAATGTCACTTCATAGGGTGATTCATCGCGCAGTTCAGGATGAAGAAGTGGTTCGATTATATTTGTCTATCAATCCATTAAAAATGAAGATTGCAGCCAGTTTCCTCCTTTGGGGTATCTTATCCTTTGACCTTTGCGCGCAAGGCGACAGGCAGTTCTTATACGACCAATTCAACAAGCTTGTCGGATCGTGGGAAGGCACAATGGAATACACGGATGATGCAGACAATAAAACAGTCTTTAGTTTGCCCGCGCGCTGTCAAACAACATTCAATGGAACGAAGTGGGAATACGCTGTTCAATATGATCATGGTCGCGGAGACTTCACCGGCGGAAAAGGAGAATGCACGGTAAATGAAGAAGGAACTAAAATGAACTATGATGGCGTGATTTGGGATATTACGTCTGTGGAAGAGGAAGGCGACACGCTTTCCATTATTATCGAGACCAAGGGCAAGGAAAAGCGCAAACCAACAGATCTGAAAAGAGTCATTGGAATTACACCGGTCGGATTTTTCATCAACGAAGAAGTGCGCACAACCGAAACAGCACCGAATTACATTTTACGTAACCGTCATAACTTTCGCAGACCCGCGCGCTCGAAGGATTAATTGCGAAGTGTGTTTTTATTGAATATAATCTCGCAGAGAAATTTCGATTGAAAAAAGTCGATTTGACCCGTTCCCTGCATATTCAGCTATACGAGATTCGGCGGTACACAATCGATCCGTCTATAGCCCCATCTAGAAAGTGTAAAAGCATCCAAAATGGAATTCGTGTTCTCGCTATGCGGCAACGGCTTCAAATGGAACAACAGGTCATCTGCATTGGTGATGTGATCTTCCAGAAACGCATAACCCTGAAGTACACCTTTTTCAACCCAAATGTATCCATGCTCCGAGGCTGCGCGCCCGGGACCGGCTATCACGTATGACTCATCGCGAGATAAAATCGCCGTTATTGCCCGGTCAAGGGCTTCGTTGTGAAACTCTACCGATGGTGGTTCGACTCCGACATCAAACATCGCAAGCCCTAATAAACGCGGATCAATTCCAAACTCGGAAGCCATTCCATGCAACCATCGGTTGGCCTCTGCCGAAGAAGCGAAGGATTTAACGCATCCCGAAGTCTTTGATTCGGAGCCAGAGGCTAGGCGGTTGTATCCCTTTTGATCCGTGTAGCGAATGACATACCTCCGCTTGATTTTCCTTTTCTGTGCGCTGTTGTGCGGAGGCCAGTGTTTTCGAATCTCAGCGTCTTCCAGCAGAAGTGCAATCAATTCATTTCCGGACAACTCAAAGCCAACATCATGCACCTCGCGCATGAAAGATTGCGCCCGAGCCGTCTCAGATTTCGTAGTAAAATGCTGCTTAACCCGTTTCTTTATGTTGTTTGCTTTGCCTATATAAAGCGGCTTGCCCTTTTCGTTATACAAATAATAAACTCCCGGTGATTCCGGCAATCGATTAAACGTCTTCTCCGGTAAATTCGGAGGTAGAAAAACAGCACCACCGTCCTTGGATAGCATCGCTGAAATTGCCTCTGGACTGAGCTGTTGAAATGACCTGCGAAGAATTTCCGCAGCCATTCTTGCATCGCTGAGCGCACGATGGGCTTGCTCATTGTGCAATCCCATCCAACTGCAAATCGAACTCAACCCATACGACTTCTGACCGG
This sequence comes from Flavobacteriales bacterium, assembly GCA_044353065.1. Lineage (GTDB taxonomy): Bacteria > Bacteroidota > Bacteroidia > Flavobacteriales_D > Sanyastnellaceae > JAIBBG01. Next base: position 2,034 of record JBILCQ010000034.1, read on the forward strand.
GAAATGCCTTGCGTGCCAAACGAACCGTGCACAATCGCTGAGCGCTCCAATTTCTTCCGATCGCTGCAAACTCCGCTTTTATAAATGAATAATCGAAATTGACGTTGTGAGCAACGAATACAGCGCCGTCAAACAACTCCTGCAACCGATCTGCGATGACATCGAATGTCGGAGCATCGCTGACCATCTCGCTTGTTATGCCAGTAAGTCGAGTAATAAAGAGCGGTACCGGAATTCCGGGATCGATGAGACTGTGGAATTCATCCAAAATCGAATTACCATCCCATAGTATGACGCCAATTTCAATAATGCTATTGCCGGATGGTTGACCACCTGTGGTTTCGATATCCGTAATTGCATAGATCATGGCGACGCAAATTCGGACATCTATTCCGAAATAAAACCACTATTGGTAACTTTTAAGCATTGTTCAATGCCACAATGACAGCCAAAAGCAGATGGCACTTCGGTTGACAATGGCGGTCGCCTATTTATATTCGTATTTCAAAATTCATCATGAACAAATTAACTATCTCCGCTCTCATTTTAATCGGGAGCATTGCAGTCGGATTCGTCTCCTTTTACTTCTATGCAGCGGGCGTCAGAGACAACGCAGTAAAAAATCAAGAAACCGTTAATGAGGCCTGGGGCAATGTTCAAGGCGCCTATCAACGCAGAGCAGACCTCATCGGCAACCTCGTAGAAACCGTTCGAGCAGCCGCAGAAAATGAACGCGAAATTTTAATTGGTGTCACCGAAGCGCGCGGAGGCATTCGTCACTACACCGACAGTGTCGGAAATTTAGTAGCAGAGCAAAGTGCCAAAGTTAAAAGCGCAACCACTCCGGCTGAACTCCAACAAAATGATGTGATGCTAATGAATACCTATCGCGGTTTCAGAGGATTCATGACAGAAAATTACCCAACCGTTCAATCGACTCAAAATTTCTCGAACCTTCAAACGCAACTGGAAGGAACGGAAAACCGGATTAACACCGAAAGGAATCGCTACAACGAAGCAGTGAAAACATATAATGCACACATACGCGGAACATTCAAAAAGATGGGCCTTAGCTTGGTTGCTTCAGAAGACGATAACTTCAAGGTTCGTGAAATGTTCGAAGCGAAAGAGGGAGCAGACGAAGCGCCGAAAGTTAAATTCTAAGACGCCATGAGCATCAACACTCTCGAGCTGCACCGTCAAGTTGAAGCTGCAATTGAAGCAGCGGAGCGTACTACCTCAGCAGAAATTCGTGTGCATTTGGAAGAGAAATGTTCAGAAGATCCACTCGACCGAGCCAGCTTCATTTTTGAAAAACTGGAAATGCATAAAACAGCAGCTCGCAATGGTGTGCTCATTTATGTCGCATTCAGCGATCGAAAACTGGCCATCATTGGCGATGTGGGTATTCATGTGCATCTGCCACCCCACACATGGGAAAACATCATGAACAGCATGTCGAGCGAATTTGCTTCCGGCAATTATGCAAAAGGTTTGTGCGCAGCAGTTGATTCGGTTGGAGAACATTTGAAACATCATTTCCCCTATCACAATGCCGATCGCAATGAACTTTCCAATAGCGTATCTACACATTCCTTTTAACGAACGATGCGCTTACACAAGCTAACAACACTGTTCGCACTCCTTTTAATAAGTGCACAAATCACTGCACAGCTGGCGGGCCAAGAGTGTTTTCCAAAAAAAGAAAACAAACTGGTATATGACGTTGCTGACTTGCTCTCTGCGCAAGAAGAAGCGCTATTCGAAAAAACGTTGGTCGCATTCGCAGATAGCACCAGCAATCAAATCGCAGTTGTGATTGTTCCGGATTTATGTGGAATGGAAAAGTCGCAATTCGCTATTGAACTTGGAGAGTCTTGGGGCGTTGGTCAATTCAAAGAAGACAATGGAATTGTCTTTTTGGTAAAGCCCAAAACGACAGATTCAAAAGGTGAAATTTTCATCGCCGTAGGCCGCGGACTGGAAGGTGCCATACCTGACATCACCACGAAACAGATTATCGATAACGAGTGCATTCCACAGTTCAAACAAAACAAATACTTCGAAGGAATTTCAGCAGGAACAACGGTGCTTATGCAACTGGCCAGAGGCGAGTACGATTCAGATGCTTATGCGTCGAAACACTTGAAACGAAAAAAAAAAGGTGGTGTCGGGATCGCCATACTAGCTCTTCTGATTATCGCGCTGGTAGGATTCGTTAAAGCTACTCAAGCAAAGCGATACGCTCAAACGAATCAGATCGGATTTTGGGCTGCATGGGCCTTGCTCAATGCAGCTTCCCGATCGCATCGCGGATACTACTCGAACTTCAGCAGCGGTCGCGGTGGATTTGGAGGTTATAGTGGCGGCAGCGGTTTTGGTGGGTTTGGTGGCGGTGGGTTTGGTGGCGGCGGTGCCGGAGGAAGCTGGTGATTAGGTGATGAACATTTGGCAGAGGCGCACAGATTTGCGTCTATTAAAAAAATAGAATATGAGTTTCGGAAAATGGATAGGCGGTGCATTGGGATGGGCCATGGGTGGTCCCATCGGAGGCATCATTGGATTTGCCGTAGGTGCTATGGCCGACGATAAATCATTCACCGGGGTGCGTCAAGGACAGACATCACAAGCACAACCGAACTACACACAATATCGACGACAAACTCAATCAGGAGATTTCGCATCGGCATTGCTCGTTCTGTCTGCTGCCGTCATGAAAGCCGACAACAGACTTCTGAAATCAGAGCTCGACTTCATACGGGATTTTTACACTAAACAATTCGGTAGCGCTGCAGCTGCTCAGCATATTGGTGTTCTCAAGGAGCTTCTTCAAAAAGATATTCCCGTTCGCGAAGTATGCGAACAGATTCGATATTACATGGAGCATCCGATGCGTCTTCAGCTTTTGTATTACTTGTTTGGAATTGCAAAAGCGGATGGCAACGTCGACAAGGCCGAAATGCAAATCATCGAAACTATCGCACACTATCTGGGCCTAAACTCAAAAGACTATGAGTCGCTGAAAGCGATGCATTACAAGGACACCGAAAGCGCTTACAAAATTCTGGAAATCTCAACAGATGCTACCGACGATGAAATAAAGAAAGCTTACAGAAAAATGGCGATGAAATATCATCCTGATAAAGTGCGCGGCTTGGGTGAGCAACATGAAAAGTCAGCCAACGAGAAATTCATCAAGGTGCAGGAGGCCTATGAGCAAATCAAAAAGGAGCGTAACCTAAAGTGAGTAAGTTGTTAAAAACACATTTCGGGTCACCACTGATTGTATACCCAAACTTCTTTTAATTTGAACTCGTAAGTGAACCACTTACAATTAGTTTTTAGTTTTTCAGTTTAAGCCTAAAAGCCCCGCAAGCGTGCAGGGCTTTTTGGTTTTTAAACATTACTATTCGGATAATTGAACGAACGAATATCGGCTTTCAAAAGGAGCCATCAATGTTGTACAACAAATCGAACCTGCCCGACGGCCTTACCAACAGGCGTTGAGAGCTGCAGAACATAGGCACCATCACCCAGCGAACTTGTATCTATTAGTTTTTCGAAAGAACCGAAAACTTTAGCCGCTGTGCGCTGCACAAATCTTCCGTTGGCTGCATACACATCAAAGAAAACAACCTCGTTGTTTTCATGCGTTCCGGAAACTTTCAAAACAGCATCGGCAGGATTTGGATAGCAATTAAGAACTGTGCTAGTGGCTGAATCGACCGGCTTCAATCCGGCCAACAACTCTCCATTGGCAAATGCATACTGCCCACGTCGCAACGTATCAATTGTAAAAAAGCCATCTCCGTTTAGAAGCGAACCGATACCCAATGTAAAATCAGGATAAATTTCCCATGGCTCTTCAGAGCTGCTTCTATAAGCAAGTACCGCCTGCTCCTCGGTCACATTATATAAATTGTAATCCAGATCTGTTTCCTGTGAACCGTTGTAGTTTACTCTTCCGCTAAAAACATCACCCGGCTTCCATATGCCGTCCACTAAATAATAATGTGAATCGCTTAGCTGAAATATACCCGCTCCAAGCGGCTGCTGGTCGGGAGCTGCCCAAATATGTTCTATGCGAACAAGCGTTGAATCCACCACATTCTCACGCGAACAGCGAAAATCAACATAGGGTAAAATCGGAAAAAGCGATTGATCGCTATAGGCCATGAACTCATGATCCATGCGCGCCTGATTGAGTCGATTGCTGCCATTGAGTATAACCATCGTCGGAGAGAAACTACATGGCAGCTGAATATCGGTGTATGGACCGCTCGCATCAATCTGATAATTTTCACGCTCATTATTGGCCGATACAAACGTCAAATCAAGAGGCACATGCTGATAATACTGAAAACACTCACGCAATTTCTGCTGAATGTGCACATCCACTAGAAATTGAATGTCCCCCTCAGTCGCAGCGAAGGAATCAACGACAAACACGCTAAACCCCGGCTGAAAAATCTGATCATCGAAAAAATCATCGAGTTGAACACCCGATGCGTCCTCAAGATAATCACGAAACTCCTCCGGTGTGACATCTTCAAAAACGTGATCTTCCTGCACTCCGGTCATTGCTGCCCGAAACAGCTCATCGCCGAGATATGCCCGTAAATTGTGCATTACTGAAGCCCCTTTGTAGTAGGTATGCGTTCCATAAATCTCCGGATCGGGCATTGGTGACATCGGATGAAAACCATTGTCATCGATATGGGCGTTCCGCAATACATCGAGATGATTGCGTTTAACCTGATCAATAAAATCTTCTTCACCGTATAGCCACTCTGTAAGTAAATGTCCGCTGTATTCGGCAGGCCCTTCCTTCAACCACATATCATTATGCACATGAGGTGTTACCACATCGCCCCACCAGAGATGTCCCAATTCATGCGCAAGCAAATTATTATTGTTGATTACAGACTCGCCGGTCATGTATTGTGGGTAGGCGATATTCGTCGGTATCTCCAAGGCACCATCCGTCGTTAACACATACCCTACCCGTTCCCAGATATACGGGCCATACCAGTATTGCAAAGCATCGATTGCCGCGCCCACATTTACCATAGCACTTTGCATAGCTCCCAAACTACCGGGTTTCGCCGTCAACCTTACAGGCACGTCTCCAAAAACTCCTTCATGCGTGTAATCGAAATCGGCATAATCAGCCACTGCAATTGCACTCAAGTGAGTTGGGATGGGTTGATTGAATGCAAAGGAGCGAATCACTGTATCGCCTGCCAGTTGTTCCTCTCCTAGAAATGTACCCTGGCAATGCGCCCTGAAACTTCCGGCACTCTTCACGTGATATTCATACGTGGCCCTTTCCACAAACGAGTCGAAACATGGATACCAAACCCTTCCAAAGTTGGGTGGAATAGTAGTCAAGCCAATTCCAAGATTATAGATATAATTCGATTCAAAATAAAAACCACCCCAAGTTGGATCTTGGTATGGCTCACCATGGTAATACACGGTTACATCGGTGGTGTCGCCGACAGTCATGATTCCGGGAGAAAGAATGAGCAGGTTATTACCATCATAAGAATAATCAACCGGTTGTTGCTCCCAACGAACAGAGTCGACGTTGAGATTCATCAAGTCAAAACGGATATAATTCTGATTACTCATCAAGGGGGAAAACCGAACGGTGGTAGCGGCCGAAATACTGCTCCCTGAATAGTTCGTCACATCAATTTCAATCGTGTATTTCAGCACATCAAATGAATCGCTTCTAGCAATTATCTCATTCATCATTTGCAGTTCGCGCTCAGTAAGTGGTGTCAAGCGCTTTGACTTGTTATGACTGTCATGACATCCGTGAAAAGGTCGGTTTTCAATTTGTGAAATCGCTGAGAAGGAAATCAGCGCAGCAATAAGTGAGAGATATAAGCGAGTCATACTAAGCTAATGTTGTCTGAATATCTGAACCGTGAAACCACGGGATTAATCACCCGAAGATAAGAAACACTCTTCTTCCAGCACTTCAACAGTGCGATTCCAATCGAATTGCGCCATCGCATATCCTCGCCCCTCAGACCCCAATCGCTCTGCCTGAATAGGATTGTCGAGCAGATACAAAATATGATTTGCAATTTCTTCGTCGCTCTCACCGACCAGGCAATTCAAGCCATGGGTAATTCCCAAAGGCATTGCAGCAAGGCCGGTGGTAACACAAGGGATTTCCATACACATTGCCTCGAGCAATTTATTTTGCATTCCACTACCCGATACCATTGGAGCAACAAAGATCTGTGACTCATAATACGCATCACGAATGTCGGGTAACCAACCGCTGACTCGCACGTGATCGTTCATCAATGTCCGCACTGATGCCGCCGGATTGGCTCCTGCTATCAACACCTTAACATCCGGACGTTTTAAATGAACCAAAGGCAGAATGGAGTTGGCCAAACGCATCGCGCCTTCAACATTTGGCGGGTAACTCATATTCCCGGTAAACAAAAGATGGGTATCCTTTAATCTGTCCGGTGACTTTTGAAAAAAATGCGCATCGATACCATTAGGCACGATGTGAATTCGAGCATTTTTCGGATGATATATTAACTTCCTGTCCTGCTCACTGATGATACAGTGGCTTTCAAAATAATCAAAGATTAAGTGCTCGTAAGCGGTGAGTCTTTTTGCTTCTTCCTTCACAAAAGGAACCAGATACCAGGGTGCTCCTTTCGCTCTGCGGCGTTGCCCTGCGCTAAATGCATCCATGTAATCAAGAACCTTGCGATAGCGATGCATATGCTTTACATACTCGCTGCATCTCACAAGCTGGCAATAAACCACATCCGGTTGAATTGCCTCAAAAGCTACCTTCAATCGTTTTGCAATGGCGGAATCGAAGAAATAATGTACTTGAAAAGGTTTACGCGAGAAGAGCGCCGCAATCATGCGAAACGCAATTTTCAATTTGCTTAATTGAAAAACCGTAATGTGAGGTGTAATGGATTTAAGATGACTAACAGCTTCGGGGGAAGGCGGTGAATCGGACAAACAAAACAAATGCACCTCATGTCGCCGAGCAAGAAATCGAAGCTGGTGATATGCTCTCAATTTGTCACCCTTTTCAAGGGGCCACGGAACTCGGCTTACAACTACACAGATTTTCATGAACGTTTGATTTCTTTATAGAAGCTCACCAGCTTTGCAGTCAGAGCGCGCAAATCAAAATTCAAGCGAATGTGTTCTCTTCCGGAAGCAGATAAAGATTTGCGAAGGGATTCACTTTGAATAACAGAAGTCAATGCTTCAATCCACTGTTGTAAATCATCTGCAATAAGTAATTGTTGGCCGTGTGTACAACCCAAACCCTCAGCCGCAATAGAAGTGGCAACCACTGAACGACCAAGAGCTAGTCCTTCAATAATCTTAACCCTCACTCCACTTGCGCTAAGCAAAGGCACAATCATTACTGCCTTGGATTGCATAAACTCAACTGCACTTTCCACTTCTCCCACAACCTCAACATTTGCCAACTTCATATTCATGAAATGGTCGGGCATATTTCTTCCCGCGAGATAAAGTTTCAATCCGGGAAAACGTAAGGTAATCTCCGGCCAAATAGATTGAAGAAACCACTTCACGCCCTCCGTGTTTGGTCCCCAGTCCATCGCTCCCAAATGAAAAAGGGCTATTTCGGCCGATTCAATTGGCTGCTCAGGATACTTCCTTATATCAACTCCAAATGGAATTGTCTGTATCGGTTTTTTAATATTCAATGCCTTCATACGATTGCGATCATCATCACTGATAGCCGCAATTGCGCTTACTTCATTCAGCATACTCAACTCATATTCCTTTAGCTTTCGATGAAGGTAGTTCAGGTATATGCGCTTGAAAAAACTGCCCGTTCCCGATGCCGTTTGCTGCCAAATTATATGTTCCACATTGTGCGCTCTAAGCACTACCGGAGCCATACTCAATCGCCTGATTGTAGCCAAATAAGGAGTCATGAATAGACTTTCCAAATGAACTACGTCGAAGCTCTCCTTCCGAAGTAATTTAGAAAGTCTGATATCAAAATCAGTACTGAAAAACCTGGAAATATTATATGAATCCGAGGTGAGGATGCTCGAGAATGCATCAACAGCATTCAATCGGGTATCAATAAAAACACCTTCAATTCCTGTCTGTTCAACATAGTCAGAAGGCATAGCGTCGACTTCTAAATCATGTTTGAAAGTGAAGATCGTGAGAATCTTTACTTTGTGACCTGCCTCGAGCAAACCCTGAGTGATATTGTGCATTGCAATACAGCCGCCGTCTTTGGCCGGAAGTGGGGGCTTCAAACACAATTGCAATATCTTCATAAATCAATCTGAGCAGCTTTTTTCTGGATTCTATTCAATAGCCAGCGCAACCTTCTTCGGCCCGCTGAACGTTTCATGAAGGCTGATTCTTTCATTGCCTTAATCGTTATCCAGATACTTAATGGAAAAAGAACAACCGTGCTGAACCACATACCAATCCATGGTTCTATGAGCTGATTTTTAGCCATCCGCTCACCTGCCATAGTGAGCAAATGATAGAGGATGAAAAGACTGAGGGCGATTAAGGTTGGCATGCCTATTCCTCCTTTTCGAATAATGGCACCTAGAGGAGCACCAATGAAAAAGAGCACCAAACAAACAAAGGCAAGAAAAAACTTGCGATGCCATTCAATTTTAAGCCTGTTCAAGTTCCGTTGTCGCGACTTCAACTCTTCCTCTTGACGTTGCACCATATCCCTTGACTTGTTTGTATTGTCTATGGCCCAGGCCAATGCTCGACTTCGGTCTTCTTTCGGAATCGCATCAAACAATTCGGAACCGGGTTTTAGATCCGACTTCGTTTCCGTTTCGAGTCTTTTCCGGGTTAGCAACATACAGTTGTTGGCATACTGGCCTTTTAACGTATCGAGCGCTAACTCTAAACTATCAATCGCCCCATCCAATTGTTTCACACTCATCATTTCGGCGGGGTTCTTCATCACCTCTTCATTGTCGGGGGTGAATGCAAGAGAACTCAAGTCAATACGTAATTCCATTTCCTCAAACTGCCCTTCTACCAACGCGTATTTTAAATCTCGTGACTTCTTATCTCGTTGCTCATCGTAGCTGATCCCTTTAAAGAGTTTCAAAATCAAGAAACGCTTATCGGGAGTTTGCCCCATGCTACCCGACGCCGCCCGAATCACAGTTCTATTCGCTTTTTCGCCCCCTCGATGGTCATAAATTACTACATCGGTAAGCTCTCCTGTTTCACGATTGTTTCTGGCCGCCCGAATACTTACACCCTCAATTCCATTGTAAAAAACACCGTCAGTGAGGTTTAGCTCGGGCTTTTGTTTTATGATCCCAAACAACAACGTCCGAAACTTGAGATTGGAAACCGGCCAAATGTTGTTTGCAAAAACAAATGCGAGGATTGACAATCCAATACTAAAAAAAATAAGGGGCTTCATGATGCGCATGAGTGATACACCTGCGCTCTTCATTGCTGTCAGCTCATTATTTTCTGATAACGCCCCCATAGTCATAATTGAGCTCATCAGAATTGCAAGGGGCAACGCCATGTTGACCAAACGAGCAGAAGCATACATCATCAGTTTGAACACGACCCAAGGACCAAGGCCCTTGCCGAGTATCTCGTCTAAATAAACCCAAATGAACTGCATTTCAAAAATGAACATCGCCACCAAAAAGGTAACAATGAAAGGGCCGATGTAGCTGCGGAGCAGTAAAACCGATAGTTTATTCACATCACAAAATTAATCTGAACATTGCATTATAAAAGCACAGATTCTCACCAAACGTTGTTCAAAGCATAGGGAAAATCAAATGAACGGATGTGTTAATACTTTTCGGTTACATCCTATTTTTACCCACTCGAATAATCACTAACACCAGACACCTTGATATACCAACTATCCATCGTTGCCATCTTTCTCTATGGCTGTTTCCTCATGTTCCTGTTTATATACAGTCTGGTGCAGCTCAATTTGGCTATTAAGTATACCAAATTCAGACAAGCACAAAAACGAAAGCCACAACTCGCCGACGATCAGTGGCCTGTGGTAACCGTACAACTTCCGGTATTCAACGAACTCTATGTAGTAGAACGTCTCATTGAAGCCATTTGCCAATTCGAGTACCCTGCGGGAAAACTCGAAATTCAAGTACTCGATGACAGCACCGACGAAAGCTTCGAAGTTGCAGCTAAGAAAATTGCAGAAATGCAAGCCAAGGGTATCGACATCAAGCATGTGAAACGCCCGGTGAGGGAGGGCTACAAAGCAGGGGCATTGGCTTATGGACTTGATATTTGTCGCGGTGAGTTTGTTGCCATATTTGACGCTGACTTTATTCCTCGAAAAGACTTCTTGCTTCAAACCATTCCCCATTTCTTCCACAATGACAAGATTGGCGTGGTTCAAACCAAATGGGAGCACCTCAACGAAGAGTATTCGCTCCTCACACGACTGCAAGCGTTTGGTCTCGATGCTCACTTTACAGTAGAACAAGTTGGCCGAAATAACGGAGCGCATTTCATCAACTTCAACGGAACCGCCGGAGTGTGGCGTAAATCGACCATCTACGACGCAGGTGGTTGGGAAAGCGACACCATCACCGAAGACCTCGACCTCAGCTACCGCGCTCAATTGCGCGGTTGGGAATTCGTTTACCTGCCAATGATCGGCTCGCCATCGGAATTACCCGCCGAGATGAACGCGCTGAAAGCACAGCAATTCCGCTGG
>JBILCQ010000035.1:0-12770 GCA_044353065.1 Flavobacteriales bacterium
TGTCATTAAAGAGCGTATACGAAAATCAATCAGACTATTATTTCGTCGCAAAGTACTCAGCCAACTAAAGGTGGATTAATTGCCAACCCATATTCGACGCACCGAACCTGTAGTTTTATCTCTCACATAATAGACGCCAGGAGAGATCTGTTGATATTCTGATTTCGGGTCCCATTCAAAATGTTCCGATACAACCTGCCCCATCGCATTAACTAATTGTCCCTCGTAACCTAATTGTAAACTCGTCTCCTCTTCAACTCCAATTGAGAAGCAGGGAAGAAGCTGCGGGCTTCCATTTATCTCGGATAGAGTATAAGAGGTATACTTCAACATAAAAACCTGCCAGTTTTGTGATGGATCCAGCTGATAGCTTCCGGAAAAAACCAGTCCATCACTTGTTCTTATAACACTATGAAACCGGGATATTTCAGGGAAATAGTACTCAAATGTACCGGTATACATGAGATTAGACAACTTACGCACCAGACGGGCTATTTCACGACCCCAAACAACACGAAATCCGATTAAATAAACTTGTCCATCTGAAAATGCGCAATCCAAATGTGTAAAATTAAAATCCTGTTCCTCTATCTCTTCGCTCACTGACGTGTTATCCGTTTGCAAGACTTGCTCGAAAGAACTATAGGAGTCGGAAGCAGTGACGGAGCCAACGACGCAAATCTGATTCCCTTCAGCTGAAATTGCCATTCCTTGTCGATCCCGATCTTGACTATCACTATCGGTTCTCTCCCAAAGAAGATTATCGTTGGTATCAAATCTCCAAATTCGGGATTTCATGCTATTGTCAACCGTCTCGGTCCCACAGGAGACATAGCCATCGGCCACGGCCACTATGTCGTTCATGCTGTCGTTCTCCGGGCCTCCGAAGAAACGCTGATCCACCAGAACGCCATCGTCATTGATATGAAGAAGTGTACCGTCTTGCCCGCCGCTGCCGTAGCTGTAGGTATTTCCACAAATCAAAAAACCACCATTCGGGTGAGCAATAATTTGTTTTGCGAAATCCCAATCGGGACCACCATAGGTCATTTGCCAAATGAGTTGACCGTCGGAATTCACCTTAATCACCCACATATCATATCCACCGGCGCCGAAGCTTAGCGTGTAACCACACACTAATAAATTCCCATTTGAATCATTTGCAATACTTGATGCCCACTCGACATTCGAACCTCCGAAGTTTTTACTCCACACACAATTCAAATCCTGATCGAAACGAGCAACAAAAACATCTGAATTACCGGATTGGTTACTCCCTGTTGTTCCGGTCATAGCATAGCCGCCTGCGCTATATTCTATTAACTGAGCCGCCTGTTCAAATAGCACTCCTCCATATGCTCTGAGCAATACAGTATCCGATTGTGCTTTGCTAGACTTACACAACGTGAACGAAATCAGCACGAGAAAACACAAATAAAAACGCATGTTCATTGAACCCATTAAAATGTATTTGTTACTGCTCTTAATTTCACGAGTCTTTCCAGCATGCCCTCTAGTAAATCCAATCTCAACATATTCGCTCCATCACTTTTAGCAACTGCGGGGTTGGGATGTGTTTCGATAAACAAACCATCGGCTCCAACTGCTATTGCCGCGCGCGCTATGGTTTCGATGAGTTCAGGCCTTCCACCGGTTACACCACTCGACTGATTGGGTTGCTGAAGACTATGCGTGCAATCCATGATAACGGGAGCGAACTCTCGCATAGTTGGCACGCCCCTATAATCGACAACTAAATCTTGGTATCCGAACGTTGTGCCGCGCTCCGTTAGCCAGATATTCGTATTGCCAGTTTCCTTGACTTTATTGACCGCATGCAGCATGCTTTCCGGAGAGAGGAACTGTCCCTTTTTAATATTGACTACTTTCCCGGTTTTTCCGGCTGCATGCAATAGATCAGTTTGCCTGCATAAAAATGCAGGTATCTGAAGCACGTCAACATACTCGGCAGCCAAAGCTGCTTCCTCAGCAGTATGAATATCGGTCACCACGGGAATATCAAAGCGATCTCCGACCATGCGCAGAAGTTCAAGCGCGCGCAAATCGCCAATTCCGCTAAAACTATCACTGCGCGAGCGATTGGCCTTTCTGTATGAAGCTTTAAACACGTAAGGAATCTTCAAGCGCTCCGTAATTGCACAAACTTTCGTAGCGACTTCAATGAGTAGCTCTTCACTTTCCACTACACAGGGACCGGCAAGTAATAAGAAGTTGCCACTTTCGGTATGCTTTAATTTTTTTAAGTTCATTTTCATTTGTACGTTAAAAACTCTTACCAACATTTAGAAATAAATTCCTTCCGCGGGCTTTAGCAAACAGCCATCCATCAAGCTGAGCCGCACCGGTTCGTATAAACCACGCATTGCGTGACAACCATTGCACCTCCATGCCCATGGCCAAATTTCCGTAACCGCCATAACTAATCCTTTCTCCGATACTAAATCCATTTCCAATCAAGTGCATCATGCCGACGTAAGCGAGGGGCAATGCCACTCGATTCGGGAAGAAACTACAGCCCGTTTCGATGTAACTTGCGGAAGTGATGCGCTTCATGTATCGAAATGAAAAAGACGCCGGCAACAACCGGAATGTTTCCTTCAATTCTCCGGCCGTGCGAACACTATCGGTCCAAGTGGGAAGCTCAAGCGTATCAGTTGCGCCACTCAACCAATTGGTAACATCCAATCCATTCCATTGAAGAGCTGTATTGAGTGTGCGCGTTTCTGTTTTACTATTCCAAACAACAAATCCCACGTTGCGCGCCGAAAAGCTCATCATACCGGACTTATCGGCAAGAGGCAAATTGAAATCGAAATCGACACAAGCACCTAACCCGTTTCCATTTGCCAACCCTTTTCGCTTCGGATTGGAACGTGTAAAAACACCATCCAATTCCAGCGACAAACTATCACCCACAGCAGAAGTGAAGAACTTTGCTTCATCAATTGCGAGCGATTGAAATGACTGTCCAGCAACTAGTGACAGCGTAAAGCCACTAAGCGTAGATTTATTGAATAGTCCAAATCCGATTTTTTGCCATGCTTGATTGCCATAAATAAACTCACCTATGTCAACTTTACCGGGATTTAAATCACCATTACCCAGATAAACAAGACCAAATGCGTTGGGCCTAAAACCACAATAGCCCTCGTAATTCGTGCTTAAAGATGCTCTTATTCCAAGATTCGGGTTTCCCAAAAGTGTATCCGCAAAACTCAAAAATGTAATATCGGAATGAACCGCGTAACCCAATTTCGATTCAGAGGGAAGACCATCATAAAGCTCTTTGAGTTCGTTTCGTTCAAAGCGCCCACCCAAGATGGACTTTTGTAAAAAATCAACATTCAAAGCATTTGTCGAAATACCTGCGTCACCACCAACCATTATCATCATTCCTCGGCTACTCCAGGTTGTGTCTTTACCGAGTAACAAGATTGAAGGTGTCTGAGCATGCACTCCTGCAGCAGCTGCACAAAACAGAATAAGTGCTATATAAATTACACGTATTCTCATTGTCCGTATTCTATGGAGTAAGTGCCATTTACCAGCAACTTAAAATCGATTGCCTGATTGGCGTACAAACCAACCGGGCCGGCACCATCAGGGGTTTGAAGAGCGACTTCAATCAATAGGTCCTTTGCTTGTAATAATGCATCTGTAATTGGAATTTCGATCCATGTCTCAGTCGGTATAGTTGAATCAAGATTCTCACCTGATATGGCCGGTGAAAGTCTCAGATTACTCGCAATCAACTCACGACCATCCGCATGTAAAGCGTACAAACCCGCAGTTGCTTCGAGGGCAAAACCATTCTTTACCCAAAGCATCAGTTTACCTTCTACCGGGATATCCTGCTCGCTGTCTGAAAGCGCAATTGTATCGCTGAGAACTAGATTTTGAATACCGATTCGCAACGGAATATCCATTTGTAAATCTGCTTTTAGCGAGTTATCGATGTATATAAAATCGTTGCTGGTTGAGACATTTCCAAGGGGGTTAACGCGAAGGTCACCTTTAACTCGGATGCTATTGGGCAAATTTTCAAGAAATGCATCGAGATTACTGTTGGAAGAATTCAATTCTGCCGTGTAAAGAGACTCATTCACTGAACCGCCATTGTCTTGAGCTCGTGAAAGGTTGATAGTATTGAACAATGTGGAATTCTGAAGATTGACCTCCGTTTGATTTGTGTTATTCCAATTGCTGATTTGATTGAAATTCATTTGTGCATCAACACCAATTGCATTGCGCAAGGAAAACGTTGTTGATGCCCCATTTATATCAAAAACAGCCGCCGGAATAGATGAAAAAGCGTCGAAGTCTACTTGCTCATCAAACGAAAATACGTGCTGTCCGAAATAACCTCGGGCGTAGTCTATTTGGGCATCTTCAAAGGTCAATTCAAAACGAAATTCATCAGCCAAACCCACTGAAGCCGGCGTTGGAGCGTCAGGAGCAACTACAACTCCAACCTGATAGACAAATCTATTAAATGAAAATCCGGATTGTCCGGTCATACTCAGCTCCAATCCTGCCAAATCAAGAAATCCCTCCGTGATGGAAAACGCTTGACTGTCCGGGGGAGTTGTTTGAATGAGAATGGATTGTGAAGCACCATTCAGTGTCAATCCGGGAAAATTAATTGTACAGTTCAATATTCCATCAACGGGCGATTCAATTTTATACTTCAATCTACCACCTTTCATGCGAATGTGTTTGAGCTGGGCTGTTGGAAGATCGAGCTCAACCTGCCGGGAAGTTGGAAAAACGAGCGTAAATCCTTGTGCGATCGCTCCGAAAATATAAATCGGAAAATCTCTTGCGATGGTTGTATCCGGAATTTCTATCAGTGAATCCAAATCAAAATTGGTTAGATCCTCATTAACGACCACATGCCATAACCCGGCATTGTCGGCCTGGTAAATGGAATCTACCAGCATTTGATTCAGCGTTAGCTTTCCATAAGCCAAAGGGGCCAGCACATCAGGTTGCCAACTGGTAGGTTCATCGCGCTTGCACGACTGAATAGCAAAGAGTAAGAAGAATGCTGCAAGCAGTCGGAATTCCGAAAATTTCATTGCGCTGTGACCTTGATTAATCAGTTATCAATATTACGCGAATTCCGGAAGATGTTTATATAGGTAATTATCAACATCGCTGCCAGTGGCAATGCAGCCGGATGGAGTATTTGTGGCATCCATAAAAAACCTGTAATCACGAGAACGCACGAAGTAATTTGAATCCAAATCAAAAAGCGCATCCAATGCCTGTAACGCAGAATAAAAATCAGATTAAGGGGACTAGCCCATAACAAGTTCCAGTTTTGTTGCGTAGTGGTATGGTCGGTCAGAAACCAAAGAAAAAGGACAAGTAAAGAGACCATTCCTGTTGTAACGAGCAATGCATTTTGGGACACTTTCAAAAAAACAGAGGACGGCTTTTTTCGGAAAAACAACCAAGCATGAACGACGAGCCAAAGTGTGAACAAAGTGAGAGGCGAAGTCAGATGTTCAACAGTGTATTTTGTCTTGTTCGTGAGAACTTCTGCAGCCGGTTTGCATAAAGGTTGACCATTCAATTCAGCCGATTCCAGCTCATGCATCAGTGAGTCGGGCAAAAACATAAAGCCGTAATCTCCAATCACTCGATCGCAAGGCTGACCCAGGGCGATATCAATCCCGAAATCGCTCCAGGGCTGATAATCGAGATACCTCTGAATGGCCTGTCGATAGGTCGTTCCTTGTTTGCAGGGGTGATTGAATCTTACCTCGTTTATGGCAATCAGGTTATCGAGTGCAACATAGCGGAAGCCCATTCCATTTGTTGGCTGCGCTGCCACAGCGCGAATAATCATATCACGAATACGCGATGAGCAATTATCCATGAAAAAATCATAACGATAAACACAATTGCCCTCCTGCACATTGGCTTGCAAAAGCTCGAACAATCGTTGCTTTTGCAGTGGCGTAAAATTCAATTCTTGTTCCCATACTCCCCTGCCCTCTTGCGCATAGCTCTCAATGAAATAATCAAAGTATTCCGCCTGTAAGCGATAATCGAGTTTACCACGCGCAAACTTTACATAGAAACCATCATCGAAGGCGTCGAAAACACCATAATTGAAAACAACGTCAACAGGTTTTCCCCCAAGTGTATCTTGAAGGCGAAATGCCGAATGACCAAAGAGCGAATACAAATCCGGTCCGGGCGAACAAGTAAGCACTGAAAATTTAGCATCAGGGCTAAGCATGGTGATACTCCTTCCATGCGTCGTGGCAAGCAATAAAACCAGAACAACAATCAGCTTCTTCATAGTTCAATGATACCTTGGAAAACCGCCTTTGCGGGACCACACAACCATACATCTTGGAAGCTACCTTCGGGAGTGCGATCCAACTTGACTTTTAAATCTCCTCCGCGCGTATGAACCAGCACCTCGGAAACTTCCGGTTGCAGAGCTGCCAAACTAAGAGCCGCTGCGGTAACGCCCGTGCCGCAGCTCAAGGTTTCGGCTTCTACACCGCGCTCGTAAGTGCGCATCCAAAGCTCGCCCTCACCCATGCGAACGAAGTTCACGTTGATGCCTTCTTTGGAAAATCGATTACTGTATCGAATAGCCGCACCTTCAAGTACCACATCAAGTTTATCAGGATCTTCAGTAATTCTTACTAAATGCGGTGAACCGGTCTGAATGACGCATTGATTTTCCTCCCACTCAACAGATTCCACATCGCGCATTTGAACAGCAATTTCGGCATCATTCACCACGAAAGCATGCGGTTTATCGATTGCGCCAAATATTCCATGGTTTCCAACAATGCCCAACGAACGAGCAAAAGCCACAGCACACCGACTGCCATTTCCGCAAAAACTCTGTGAACCATCGGGGTTGTAAAAGTTCATGTGAAAATCTTCCGTTGAGTCCTGCTCAATCAGCACAACCCCGTCACTACCAATGCCGAATTTCCGGTCGCACAAACGCACAACCTGCTCAGTGGAAAGGCGAAGCTGTCCATCGCGATTATCAATCATGATAAAATCGTTGCCGGTACCTTGGTATTTAAAAAAGGAGATTGTCACCGGCGCAAATTAATAACCCAATAAGAATCGAGGTGATTAAAAAATAAAGTTCCCGCCATTCGCGTGTAAATTGCGCTCCAATCAACCCGAAAGGCAGTATGTCGTCGACCGCAGAAAAGAAAGAAGTCAAAAAAGAGCAACTCCTGAGCAGCGATATTTTATTGCGTGCATTCGAATTGA
Organism: Flavobacteriales bacterium; assembly: GCA_044353065.1. GTDB lineage: Bacteria > Bacteroidota > Bacteroidia > Flavobacteriales_D > Sanyastnellaceae > JAIBBG01. The sequence goes on from JBILCQ010000035.1 coordinate 7,282, forward strand.
TGGCCACGGCCAAAAGCATGGCCGACATCTACGAAGAAAACGCGAAGGTGACATCGAAATACGTGCACGCCACTTCGCGCGGACACGAAGCTTGTCAGCTTGCATTGGGACTTCAACTGAAACCCCAGGATTTTTTGAGTGCCTACTACCGCGACGACAGCATCATGCTCGGTATTGGTATGACTCCTTACGAATTGATGCTGCAGCTCATGGCCAAGCGCGATGATCCATTTTCCGGAGGTCGCACCTACTACTGCCATCCATCGTTGCGCAGAGAAGGCATGCCGAAAATCCCGCACCAGAGTTCGGCCACCGGTATGCAGGCTATACCAACCACGGGTGTTGCGATGGGCATTCAATACAAAGAACAACAGGGCCTCACCTCCGATGAAGATAAAAATGCAGTTGTCGTTTGTTCCATAGGTGATGCCGCCATGACAGAAGGCGAAGTGAGCGAGGCGTTTCACATGGCATCGCTGAAGCAATTGCCTATTCTGTATTTCGTGCAAGACAACGAGTGGGACATCAGCGCGCATTCATCTGAAATTCGGTTTGGTGATGCCTCCGTTTTCGCCAAGGCTTTTCCAGGCATTCGCGTGAAGCAAGTCGATGGTACTGACTTCATGGAGTGCTATACTGCGTTGCACGAAATTCTCTCCGACATTCGAAAAAATCGCCGCCCATGGCTCATACACTGTAAAGTCCCCTTGCTTGGTCATCATACCAGTGGCGTGCGTCGCGAATGGTATCGCGATGATTTGGAGAGTGCACAGAAGCGCGATCCATTCCCAAAATTCATCAAACAATTGAAGTCATTGGGCTTCGATGAGCAGCAGTTACTCAGTCAGGCCGACGATGCGCGAGCATCCGTTGAAACACAGTATCAGCAGGCACTGCAGGCCGAAGACCCAAGACCCGAAGATCTCTTCCTTCACGACTATGCACCTACACCGATTACCGAAGAGCAAGGCGAGCGCGAACCCGCAGGAAAAGAACCAACCGTAATGGTCGACTGTGCTTTGTTCGCCATGCAAGAGATTCTGGCCAAGCATCCTGAAGCATTGCTGTATGGCCAGGATGTAGGTAGAAGACTCGGTGGTGTATTTCGCGAAGCGGCTACACTCGCCGAGAAATTTGGCGATAACAGGGTATTCAACACCCCCATTCAAGAAGCATTCATTATTGGAAGCACGGTGGGGATGAGTGCGGCCGGATTAAAACCGATAGTAGAAGTACAATTCGCCGACTACATCTGGCCCGGCTTAAATCAGCTATTCACGGAGGTTAGCAGAAGCTACTATTTGAGTAATGGCAAATGGCCTGTTAGCTCTGTTATTCGCGTGCCAATTGGCGCCTATGGAAGCGGCGGTCCCTATCATAGCAGCAGTGTAGAGAGTGTGTTGGCCAACATCCGTGGAATTAAAATCGTGTACCCGTCTACCGGAGCCGATTTAAAAGGTTTATTGAAAGCCGCTTTCTATGATCCGAATCCCGTCGTTGTTCTCGAACACAAAGGACTTTACTGGAGCAAGGTGAAAGGAACCGAAGAAGCCAGAACCATCGAACCATCGGAAGATTATGTGATACCGCTTGGAAAAGCGCGGATTGCTTTGGAAGCGACACACGATAAAAGTGTCGCAGTCATTACCTATGGAATGGGGGTTTATTGGGCGAAAGCCTCAGCGAAAGAATTTCCCGGACAAGTTGAAATCATCGACTTACGCACCATCCATCCTCTTGATGAAGAAGCGGTCTTCAAAGCTGTTCGCAAATGCAACCGTTGTCTGGTGCTCACTGAAGAACCGGCACAAAACAGTTTTGCCAGATCACTCAGTGGGTTAATTAGCGAGAAGTGTTTTACTTCGCTCGATGCGCCAGTTGTAACCTTGGGATCAGAGTGCTTGCCTGCCATTCCGCTCAATAGCACCTTGGAGCAAACCATGCTTCCCAATGCAGAAAAGGTTTCGGTAGCCATAAAAAGCTTGTTGCATTTTTAGCATGAAGCGCAGCGCATGAGAAAAAACTACACCCTTCTCGTCGTGCTTGCTGCTGTCGCTGTCTTCTATTTCTGGAGGTACAGAACAGTGCCTTCCATTGACTCTTCGACCATAATCGTAATGGATGCCTCAGGAAATTCCAGCACACTGCAATCTATTTTAAGCGATAGCAGCGTTGTGATTTGCTATGCTTCCTGGTGTGGGCCTTGTTTGAAAGAACTCCGTTCATTAAAGACACATTTCGAGGAATTTCGAGGTACAGGAATTCGCTTTTATTGTATCACTGACGACAGTCCCGAGAAGATTGAGGTTATGCGTGCAAACATGCCCTCTGAAATAACCTTTTTGCATACGACTTCATTGAATGAAGTTGGAATCTATACCATTCCGGCTTCCTTCTTTTATTTGCATAACCAACTGATAGAAAAACGTCTCGATGCAATTGACTTGCGAGACAAAAACGCGATACTCGAATCATTTAACAACAACTAAAATGGCAAAAATTACCACGATCATAGACGAAACGGAAACCTCTTTCGAACTCGACACTCAGGGCAAAAGCATTCTCGACGCCGCTATCGACGCCGGCGTTGACGCGCCTTACAGCTGCAAGGGAGGAGTATGCACTTCATGCATGGGTAAACTGATGGAAGGCACTGTCAAAATGGATGCGAACTATGCCTTAACCGACAAGGAAATCGCGGCGGGTTTTGTGCTTTGTTGTCAAGCGCATCCTACTTCAGATTCGGTGAAAATCTCTTGGGATATTTGATTCGTTCGCTCTGATAGTGACCCAAGCTCGGGACTACTCGAAATTGCAGCTTAGCGATTTTGCATGTCCCGATTTTTTCATCTGCGTGTAAGAGCATGAATGTGTGTATTACATTCGCGCCGCCACTGCACGAATTTTTTAACCACAACCCAAGATTTCATTTTTTTTAGTTGTATAGATATTCAGATTTGAGAAGTTTGCTTCCGAGTTTGGGATGAACATGCGCCAAAGACGAAGGAAATCTAGTGTCTATCTGCATTGGAAACCCGCATCGATTATGAGCTTATCAAGCGTTGTCTGAAAGATGATCAACGCGCGCAGGGCGAGCTTTACAAGCTCCTCTACAAGCAGCTAATCGGAACCTGTTGGCGCTATGCCACTGACAAAGAGCAAGCAATCGAATACATGAACCTTGGTTTTGTGCGGGTATTGCTCAACCTCAAGCAATACAAGCCGGAAGTTCCCTTTGAACTTTGGGCGAGGAGGGTCACCATCAACACAATAATCAACGAGTTCAAAAAAAACAAGGTTTGGAAAGACCGCAACCGTGTAGGCCTTCCGGAATTCTTGATGCAAACAACTGAAGAAGGTAATTTGTCAGGTGCACAGCAGGAAATGTTCGATGCCATCCGCTCAAAAGCATTGGAGCTGCCACCTATGACATTGAAGGTGTTCAATCTATTCGCCATCGACGGTTATTCGCACAATGAAATCTCGGAAATGCTCGGCATCAGCGAAGGAACCAGTGCGTGGCACTTCTCCGATGCAAAGCGCCGCATCCGCGAGTCTCTCGGCATTTCCAAACCCAAAAAAAATGAGTGAACATAAATCACATATCGACGACAACTTCGTGCCCGAAGGTCTCGAATTTCGAGAAGAATACCTGCACGCCGCGCTGAGTAGTTATCGCAGGCGCAAGCGTGCGATATTCTGGAGAAGAACAGGAATCGCTGCCTTAGCTATACTGATTATAGGATCAGTGTATTTGGCTCCGTGGAATGAGCCTGATATTCAATCGGCAAACGAAACGCAGTCGCCTGCCTCACCAAAAATTGATCAACAAACGAATACAAACGATACTTCTTCGACGCTTGATTTGGATATGGACGAAGGGTTTTTAAGCAAAGACAGACTAACCGCTGCTGATGAAACTCCAGGTGCATCGCAGGAAAAGTCTAAACAGGCAGTTGACATGGGTGATCCGATGAGTAGTGGCGTCGGGTTGCCCGTTCAGCTGTCCACAAGCCCTCCAAATATAATCGCCAAGACTAGTCAACAAAGGAAGATTCAAGCGGAATCAACATTCAAAGCTGAAAATCCAGTATCCAATTTGTCCAATTTCGAAGATCAATCATCTACAGCTTATAGCGGCAGCGAACAGCAAAGTGAACGCTTCGAATTGCCCTCGGCATTGCCCTATATCGCATGTGGCGTTTTATCTTCCGACCATGAGTTGATTCATGGCAAGGCTATTCCGATGATACCCATTCGAAAGTGGACGTTTCATGCTATGATCGGGGCCAAGCTTTGGGCCAATTACAGTTTTGGTTCAGGCACGAGAAAATTGGACCCTATGCTTAACCTCGGAGTGGAATATAGATGGCGGAAAAGAATGGGTTTGTTCGTGAATGCTCAATTATTCACTGTTTCCGGTGTAGCTGAACCATACGTGGCTAAACAACGACAATATGATCAGGGATACCGTGAAACAACGTTCAGCTACCACACCGATCGATTCTTCTATACGGGACTTTCCATCGGTTGCAATTACCGCATATCAAGAGCGCACTCAATAGGAGTCTTGTACGATTTCAATTATCTCCTGACTACCGATAATCGCATCACGACCGGTAACTCTTCGAGCTTTGAAGGAGCTACCTCTTTCGAAGAAAAGGCGAAGGGTTATGTAAACGGATTCAGACCATTTCAGCATAGTCTGGGGTTTGTTTACGAATTTGCAATGGGTAAAAACAAATCGATTGGGACCTCCTATCGAATTGGCCTCAGCGATGTCACTCGCAATGAATATTTCGGCAACGAATTTCACCGAAACTCGCTCCTTGCTTTGCACCTCAAAATAAAACTGAAATGATGCGTAATACACTTCTTGCAATTGCAATAATCGCAGTTCTAGGGAGCTGCAAGCACAGCGACTATGTTGAGCAAACTATAGAATCGCCTGTATTCTCAATCAGTGGCTTTCGAAACGGAGAGGCATTTTCCATTGCTGCGGGAGAAAACGGATTAGTTCAGAAGTCTGTATTGACCAAGAACAACTTCGGCATCGTTCAATGGACAAGTTCATTTGAAAACGTCGGTTGCTCCGGTTGTGAACCCGTTTTTAAACTGACAGCAAACGATCGCAAGGGCGCGACACTCACTGATTGTTTGAGCATGGACTTATTCGATCGCGATAACTTGGATTTTTCTACTTCATCAAGCTCATCTGAATTCGATGAGTGTCATTTAGATTTTGCTACTACTTCTCCCATCGAAAAAATTTCCTTTTCGGTTGAAGGAGCTGTTCAAAGCGATGTGAACCACTTCAACTTCCAACAAACCGGTATTCATACTATCAGCGCATCCTTTGAAATGGGTGATGAAAATTTCGATAATGAAGTTGAAATCAATCAAACCATTTACGCCGGTAATTACTATAGTTTGTCCTCTCCTTTTGTTTATGAACTATTGAGCGACTCGAAAGGCGATTCGCAACAGTT
>JBILCQ010000244.1:0-3768 GCA_044353065.1 Flavobacteriales bacterium
TATGTTCTTATCAAAGCCATAATCCGCCCCAACATAAACAGGCAACGCCCAACCCGACAATCCAAATCCTCCGTTTGCTTGGAAACTGCCGGTTTTAAGTGCGTACTGGCCTTGAGCTATGGTGCACGTCAACGCGATTAACGCGAAGGAAACTAGATTTTTCATGTTACGATTTCAGTTTAATTGGATAGGCAAAATAACCTTGGAGTTCAGTTAATCTTTTCGCGCAAATCGAGATAATCAACAACCCTTGGTTAATTCAAAAGACACCAATCGAAGGGCATACATTTGCCACATGAGTTCTGATTCGTTTACCCACATTGAAAAGAATCGACCGCACATGGTTGATGTAGCTGAAAAAAACAACTCGCACCGCACGGCAATGGCTCAAGCCGTTGTGGTGTTGCCGCAAGTAGTGGCAGACAACCTGGTTGAAAAGGACTTCCACCTGCCCAAAGGCCCCGTGTTCCAAACGGCGATTCTTGCCGGTATCATGGCCGCGAAAAAAACTGCTGATCTCATTCCGCTTTGCCATACAATACCCATCGACAATGTTGAGGTCGACATCGAAATGAAAAATAACTGCGCGGTCATAACCTCGCGTGTGAAAACGGTCGGTAAGACGGGCGTAGAAATGGAGGCTCTAACTGCAGCATCTGTCGCTGCGCTGACCATCTACGACATGTGCAAGGCACTCTCGCACGACATCGCCATTGGCTCTGTGCAACTGCTTGAGAAAACAGGTGGCAAATCAGACTTTCAGCGCAATGCATAAAAAACACGCAGACCTGCAAAAGCCGTCACTCGGAAAGTTTGCCCGACGTGAAGTGGCATTGCTGGGTACCACATGCGAAATTATTGGCCAATGGGCTGCCGTTTTCAATCGTGCGCTCTCCCCTGCCCGCGTGGTGTATGCTGATGCGAACCATCATCCCACCGAGGCTTCCGAATTTCTTTCACACTGGACCGATAATCAGCATTCCGTTAGTATTGCCCTGCATTCAAGTGGCGATATCATCGACAGACACCTGGCCCTTTCACAAGCCGATTTGGTCATTGTAAACGGGAATCATTTCGAGGCCGCGTCTCAAATCATTTTCTGCGATCCCGACAAGGAAGCATCGCTGAGAAAAAGATCGTCGCAACTCTCGAATGTCATCGCAATTGTAATCACCAATCGCTGCCAAACAGTTCCCGTTTACGTCAGGGAAATTCTCCCACAATGGGCCAACATTCCGGTTTTCAATGAACAGAATATCAATGACCTCTTAGGCCTCATTAAGAAAAAGCTTCTGCTCACGCCGCCACTGAAGGCTCTCATCATGGCCGGTGGCAAAAGTGTGCGGATGGGGAAAGACAAAACGCACATCCACTACCACGGAAAGCCACAGTTCGCGCATGTTTACTCCATGTGCGAGGAATTGGGTATCGAAGCATACGTTTCGTGTCGCACGGAGCAAGCAGAGTACTTCCAGGAAAATGGTTATCGCACAATAACCGACAAGTTCCTCGACATTGGGCCCATTGGGGGAATCGCCTCTGCCTTCATGCACGCGCCCGACAATGCCTGGCTAGTAATGGCGTCGGATGTTCCTCTCATCGATAAAGATGTCTTGCATGAGTTAATAGAAAATCGATCAGCGTTGCACACTGCGACGGCCTTTCAAAGTCCGTTTGATCAATTTCCGGAGCCACTCATCGCGATATGGGAACCGAAGGCATTCTCTATGATTATGTCGTTTATAGGATTGGGCTATTCCTGTCCGCGCAAAGTCCTCATTCAAACGAAAGCGAAAGTCATTCAAGCTTCAACACCGGAAAAACTGGAGAATGTGAATACGCCGGACGAATTGCAGGAAGCTCTCGAGCAGTTGAAGAAATCATAATTCACTCGATTTATTCGAACATTCATTGCGATTGTCGGTTTCATTGACATACCGACTCAACATGAAAGTTTATACGCTCGAAAGACAAACGATTCTCAAGACAACGCTCGATAAGGCCTGGGAATATTTCTCCCGCCCGGAGAATCTGAATGAGATTACACCCGACGACATGCAGTTTCGCATACTTACCGACGTTTCAGGAAAGAAGATGCACGCAGGGATGATCATCAACTACCGCATTCAGCCGGCTCCTTTCATGACCTTTGGTTGGACTACGGAAATTTCACATTGCGAAGACCGCCATTTCTTCGTCGACGAGCAACGCTTCGGACCTTACGCTTTCTGGCATCATCAGCACATCTTCGAAGACAAAGGCGACCACGTGCTCATGACCGACATTGTCAACTATGCTATGCCTCTTGGTTTTCTCGGTAGAATAGCCCATGCCGCATGGGTTCAGCAGAAATTAAAAGGGATCTTTGATTACCGCACCATTGTCATCAACCGTGTTTTTCCGGGATAAGTTTTTCGATTTGAAATCCTCAAATTGACTTGTCTTGCCGACGCGCATCGGTAACTTCGCACAATGAAATCGCTTCCCGAAAAGGTTCAAGCCGTTAGGAGAGTCTATGCCAGACTCGATAAAGAGATTGATGCCATGCAGCAATCGTCCGGCCTTCACTGTCTTTCGGGGTGTGGCGAATGTTGCAAGAAACCGGATATTGAATGCACACCGCTGGAATTTCTTCCATTGGCATTAGAACTATACGATGAAGGACGCGCAGAGCAAGCTTGGGAGGAATTGCAAAATCAACACAACAACCTCTGCTATGTTTTCCGTCCGCACGTGACCAACTTCGGAGGGTTATGCAATGCGTATCCGAACCGCGGACTTATATGCCGCCTATTCGGATTTACCGCCCGAACAAACAAGGAAGGTCAGCGCGAGCTCGTGACCTGCAAATTCATTAAGGAAGAACAAGCGCAAGCGTTTATTAAAGTGACAGAAGAATTAAAGGCCGGAAAAAAAATTCCCGTGATGAGTGAATATTACACTCGTCTCACTTCGATTGATCCGACGCTTGCAGAATTCTACCCTATTAACCAAGCTATTCAAAAAGCGCTGGAGGTTGTGATGCACTACTATGCGTATCGTAAACGCAGGAAAAAGGTCTAAAAAGCAAACAAGGACGCACTGCTGTGCGACCTAACCCCATTGCGTTCAATAGGCCTTTCAATCTTTTTTATACCGCGGGTGAAACATCAGCACCTCCTCTCTTAATCGGTGCCTATCGAGGTGTGTATAGATTTCAGTTGTGGTAATGCTGGCATGGCCAAGCATTTCTTGCACCGCCCGTAAGTCAGCTCCGGCCTCAACTAAATGAGTGGCGAAGGAATGTCGAAACGTATGCGGTGAAATTTGTTTTTGAATGCCCAACTTCTGAACCTGTTCGCGAATGATATTAAAAACCATCATGCGCGACAGTTTCGATCCTCGTCGATTCAGAAATAGATAATCGTCTTGACCCGGTTTAATAATCTGATGATTCCGCGTTTGTTCCTTATAATACTCCACCCATTGAAGCGCAGTGCTACCCACGGGAACAAGTCTTTCCTTGTTGCCTTTTCCAATTATGCGGAGAAATCCCTCCTGTGCATGCAGGCAAGAAATACGAACATCGATTAACTCAGAAACGCGCAACCCACAGCTGTAGAGCATTTCAAGCATAGCTCTATTGCGCGTCCCCTCCAGCTTGCTAAGATCAACAGCGCTTAGAATAGTGTCCATCTCATCTACGCTCAACACATCAGGCAGATGTCGACCAATACGCGGTGTGTCGATTAGCTCAAGCGGATCCGACTTCACTTCCTTCTCCAATAA
>JBILCQ010000246.1:0-3733 GCA_044353065.1 Flavobacteriales bacterium
TCAATCACATAATTGCAGGAAACGATCTCTCATTCATGGAATTGGGTATGCCTTTTTGGAATGGCCTTGCAAGAGGCCATACCTGAAGATTTGCTCCGTCGAACAAGCCCTGTCCGACCTAACCTTTAAATCTGTATTGATGAGAAAACGAAGAATTTTTTTACCGGGTATTGTTGCAATGAGCACGCTGCTGACATCTATAGTGGCTATACATGCTTGTAGGAAAAAGGAAGACTGGCCGTGTGATGGCGCCAGCGAACAATCTATTCAAGTAGTTGAGCAGTTCACCGGTCATTCCGTAGAAGGCGCAACTGCTTATTTGGTGAGTAAACCGAATGGAAGTGTTCCGGAGGGTGCGTATAATCTGACAACCGACAAGTATGGACGCATTTCGTGGAACTGCTCGTGGGGCATTACGCACGTTTGTGTAGAGGCCGGCGAGAAATACTGGGATGTTTGCGGTTCCGGTTATTCCCTTCAGGACGATTTCTTGGCCGACGGTTACTACGAACTTAAACCGAAGGCATGGCTGAGAATCAATTTCGTGGATACGCTTCCGCTGAATCCGGAAATAAGCATTGCTGCCTTTACCGAATACGATGATTCGTTTGAGGCCGAAGGATTAGTTCCCGGTGGTTATTATGACATCCTTGGTGTGGTTGGTTCTGTCAACTCATCTGTGCGCTTCCGACGGTTCGATCTGGACGGTGATTACATCACTAGCGAATTAGTTGAACTCCATGTGCCTGCCGGCGATACATCGGAATACACCTACAAGTACTAGGTGACAAACTCAGCATTCTCGTCTAACTAAATACTCCCTCTCTATGCTCTTTTTCCTTTCAAACGGGCGCATGCTCGTATTGGCAATGCTATGCCTAATTCAGAATCAAAACTATGCGCAGTTGCGTGAACCTTTTTCTAACCTGAACCTGCCATTGGAAGAAAATGCTTTCTTCCTGCCGCAATCTTTCAATACGGTAAAAATGCCTGATCCGATTGTGGACACAACTACGCTCTCTGCCTCGCAGTGTGCTGCACTGTTTATGTCGATGGGCCGCGCAAGTATTGACTCCACCCATGTCCTGGCCGATTTCTCGGGCTTTCGCGAGCATAAAGACAGTGTAGCACACAGCGCAGGCTGTTATTCTCTTGCGCTGATGGATTTGGAGTATTTCGATTTCCATGCACATGCTCTTTCTGATGGATTGATCTATCGGGAGGAGGGTCAATTTTATCATGCTCCCGGTTGCTCGCAGGCACCCTGCTTGAAGCGTGAGTCATTGGTTCTTTGGGTGGATGCTCCTTCCATTCATTCACAGGTCTATCATTTTGTGATGAGTCAGGAAAGCTTTGTTTCGAATTATGGTTCGGAGGCCGATTCGGTGCTGATTGATTTTGATGACGGCAACGGCTGGAGATTGTTGTTGCCTGATATCGTGATGACGGTTGATTACATGATGGAGCAACGCGATAGAATTGTTCGTTGCAAACTGTACCGCGATAATCATCCAATCAAGTTTTCAAGGTGTGTGTTGAAGTTTAATGAAGAATACAATGTATGCGCGAACTCAGATTTTCCATTTCCCACTGCACCGCCATGGACTGTAACCACCTCGAATCCTTGGGATGTCTTTGCGACGAATGATGGTATTCAGGTTTCCGGGCGTGCATACACACTAGTTAGTGCAGATGGTGTGTTCGACAAACCATTTCTTTTCGTGGAAGGTATCGACTTCGGTATCGATCGCGATGGTCATCCGATTCATGATTGGTATAGACACGGAACATTTGGCTGGTGCGAGTTTGTGAGTGGCTTCCAAGATCCCAATGTGAATGATGACATCATCTATGGTTATGATGATTTGCACTTGTTGCCTCAGCTGCTGAGCTCTGCGCGCGATGATGGCTATGACATTGTGTTAGTTGATTTTTATGATGGCGCAACCTGGCTTCAGCACAATTCTCAATTGGTGCAGCATGTGATTCGATTGTGCAATGAATTTAAGGTGGGCCATGAACCTATAGTTGTTGCGGGTGCAAGTATGGGCGGAGTGATATCACGTCATGCACTTCGCTCGATGGAATTGAATGGTGAAGACCACTGTGCGCGACTCTGGATTTCCATGGATGCACCGCACGAAGGAGCGCACATACCGCTTTCATTGCAGCATGCCATTCGATTTAGTTTAGAGCGCGGACAGGAAGGTGCACAATTGTTTCGAGACCGTTACCTATTGCGACCTGCTGCAACTCAAATGCTCGATGCGCAGGTGTTCCATTCGCTCGATAATTTCAATGAGTGGTATTCTACCATTCGTGAAATGGGCTATCCGCAAAAGTGCCGATCGGTTGCTCTTTCGAACGGCATGTCGAATGGTTCCGGGCTAAATTATTACCATGGTGAATTAATGAATTGGCAATGCGATGCGCTGGGCTTGGTGCATTCCAAAATGTTACTCTTACCTGAATCAGGGGACCCCGGTAATGGTGAGAGTTTACCTGGATATCCGTTGTTGGCACACTTTAAATTACCCGTTGCCGGATCGCAAGCCGCAGGCGACGAGTGGTATTTCTGGTTGGGTGGTCTTGTGCTGGGTGTTCTTGATCTCATCGATATTGAAGAGGAAATTGTGCACACACCGGCAGGAACACCCAATCGTGATTACGCGCCGGGTGGCAAGCGCAACACGATTCAGATTTTTGCTAAGGCGCTCAATGAGGGCTTAGAGGATTTGGAAGATAGCATGGCGGGAATTTCGTTTTGCGGAAGCGTTTCTCCTTCCCATTACAATCCGGATCACACGTTCGTTTTATCGCAAAGCGCTGTAGGTCTTCAACTACAAAATCCTTACATCCCTGTGCTGGAGTATCTCTGGCAGCATCCCGAAGAGAATCATTTCGATCGTGTTTGGTTTGCTCAGAATCACAATGAAAATCACACAGAGATAACCCAACAGAATATGGCCGTCGTACTGGAGGAACTGTTGGCTCCGGAAGCAAGCAGACTGGATACAGTCTTGACTTTGAGTTCTTCGAACAATGGCGTTTTCAATTTTGGAAGACCTGAGTATTCTTATCTGCGCAGTGTCCACATTCATGATAATGGCCATCTGCATGTGAATGCAATGATGAACACGCACTTTAATCAGTCCTATGATTATTTGAGCACGCAATCACATTTTGATGTATCCACTTTGCCCTGTTCTCCTGAGATAATTGTCGTTGATGAAAATGGAATTCTTACGATTGGTGATGCGGCAGAGGAATATCGCACCGGAACACTCACGATAGGGCGCGACAGCAAACTCATGATCGGGAATTCCGGTCGGGTGGTGGTTCACGAGGGAAGCACCTTGGTGATAGAGGATGGTGCTTTACTTGAAATTGCTCCGGGTGGTGTATTACAAGTTGAGAGTGGTAATGTCATTATTCGTTCCGGCGGAATGTGCAGATTCATTGGATTGCCGAATGAAGCACACACGCATCGTTTGATATTGTCAGGCAATGATGCACGTATTGTTCTCGATGGCGGTCAACTGCAACTGGATGATATGGTTCAGTTGACGATGGATGAAAATGTTGTTGAAACGGGTTATCTGGAAGTTGCGCCTTATACGCAAGGCTATTTGGACTTAGGTTATAACGCACGCTTCACATGGTCAGGGGCTGGCGCAGATGATTTGATTCTGAAAATCATGAACTCAGCTCAACTACGAAACTCGCAATGGAT
>JBILCQ010000245.1:0-3733 GCA_044353065.1 Flavobacteriales bacterium
ATCCGACTTCAATGAATCAAAGATGCTTCTTCGCTGTGCGAAATGCTTGTATCCTATAGCAATCAAAAGCTCGTCGAATATGCCTTTCTTAAACGAGGATACCACATCCGACACTTTTCCTAAAACCGGAAGTCCGTGTCGAGCAATGCCCATATCCGCAAAATCGTCAAAAAAACCAACCACTGTGTAATGATTGTCGTTGTGTGCATGATAGGCAATTTGCTCACCCAGATCACCTGATCCTATTATGGCAAGTTTCTTCAAAGCCATTGCATTATTTGATTTAGGTGTTGAATGCGCGCAACATTGGCGTGGGGAAAGTGATTCATACGATCGATGAGCACGGCCTTCACGCCCAGCTGAAGTGCAGGATGAATATCGAGCTTCATACTATCGCCGACGAATAAAATTTCGCTTGGCTGTAATCCCGATTCATCCATCATGCGCTGAAAGAAAAGCGGATTTGGTTTCTTGACTCCTTCATCTTGCGAACAAAGAATCCACTTGAATTCGATCGCAAAATGATCTTTCAACTTAGTGCGAAGAGAAGAATCCCAATTCGATAAAATACCGATTGGTAAAGGGATATCCGCAAGCGCATTTGTATCAGCAAATGGTTGCCAAGGCAGATAAGTGCATGCCTCAAAAATTTCGCTGAGCAACTTTTCATCCGGGGCAATGCCCAACGCATAGAGCAAATGACTATTGAACTCAGTGTAAAAATCGCGCGACGTTTTATCGGGAAACACGTACGTCTCTGCTAAAAACTTATGTACATAGCGCAGGTCTGTCTCGCTCACTTCATGACCATTACTCTTGAGCGCAGCAGCCATTTTTCGAAATAAGTCCGGCTTTTCGAGCAGCGTATTGGCAACGTCAAAGAAGACAGACTTTATCATTGGTAGATGTAGTATTGATCGTTCTTGTTGTTGATGTCGCTGAGTTGCATATCGGGATAAACTACATCGACCATCACACGCATAGCGCTGCCCTTCTTCACCGTCGGTTTGGCAGGAGTTTCATGAAAAAGTAATTCCTCAATTGTAAACGCGACATCATTAAACCCGAATTGCGAACGAATAGAATTGGTCCCGGAAATGCGGCAATTAATTTCGAAAGGCACAATGCCATGAGCGGTTACTTTCGACTGAATGTTGACGGATCCACGAAACGGAAACGCATCAATCATTTGCTGCGCAAGAGTTTCAATCTCTTTATCATAGTCCATGACTATCTCGGCTCGCGCTGTGCTGCCCGACTCTAGTTCACGACGCATGGTGATGCTTCCGAGCAGCGATCCATCCTTCAAGACATAAAACGTCGAGGTGATTTCCGGACCTTCCAACAACTGCTGCACAAGGTTCGTATCGTCAAAGCTCGAAACATTTGAAGGTTGAACGTGAATGCCTCGACTACCTCGTCCCTCGCGGGGTTTCACGATATAGCGGTCAAATTCACCGTTGAACTTCGAAGGCAAAACAGAAGGAGCAAATGGAATATCCCTTTGCGTGAATGCTTCCCAGTTGCGGTATTTATCGAGACAGAAAAAGGTCACTTCCGCCGGCGACGCAGCAATTGGAATTGTAAATTGAGATTGATGTTTCGCGAGGTAATACGATTCGTAGTCGGTGCTTGGAATGATGAGCTCAGCGCCGGTTTCAGAGACAACCTTCAACATGGCGCTGACGTAATTGTCGTCGTATGCATAGGGAACTTCAACAACCTCGTCACACATGTGATTGCCTGCACTGACGCGCGACACATTCACACCCACTATTCGCAGGTCACGCCCCATGGCACGCGCATTACGCACGATGCCTTGTCCAACAACACCTCCAATGCCTGTAACGATAATGGTTTTCATTCTGCTATCATATCGCGAATACTATCACGAAGTTCAAATTTCGGTATAAATCCTAAGATTCGATGCGTTTCCCGGTCGTCGTATCTCATTCCTTTTTCATCAGCATGCTGCGTAAATATCAAATCGGCTCGAGTTAAGTCGGATAGAATCTCAGCTACTTGCTTATTACTGTGCTCGACAGGCGCAATGCCCAACACGACTCCTTTCCGGTTGTTGAAGGCGAGTATTTCAACCAAGCGGGCTGCATCGCGGACATCTATGTAATTCTGCATTCGCGAACCACTTCCCCAGACCGTTATGGTGCCGGTCTCTTTTGCCATTTCCACCCATTTCGGAATCATAGATACCGGCTTCATACCCGGACCAATTATCGAAGCGAATCGGATAATTGCACAATCACGTAATTCACTCAGGGCAATTTCCGCCTCCCATTTCGACTGTGCATAGGCGGTATTTGGTGAGGTCTCTGTTTGAGCTGTTATTACTTCCATGTTAGAATCGCCATACACAGCGACCGAAGAAGCAAATACCCATCGTGCATTCGCATAGGCCTGAGCCAGCATCTTCGTTAAATCAACATTCACCGACTGAAGCAAGGGAGTTGATTCATTCATGTTACCATAGGGTATATGGGCCGCCAAATGAATCACGACATCAACAGCAGAAACCGATTGCACAAGCTCTACCGGATTGTCGAACCACACGTATCGTTCACTTAAATCATCTTGCGGTGTTGAGTTTAATAAGAGAACACAATCGTTTTCGTTCAACAACTGCAATAGCTGCCTTCCCAAAAATCCGGAAGCCCCGGTTATGAGTATGCGCTTTCCATTCATTGCAGTGCTAGCGTATTTCTTCGATGTTTACCAATTGTGATGAAAACTCCTTATTACTCCACTGAACCGTTCCGGCGTCGTTCCATGGCTTGGCCATTTGATTTCGCAAGAAGTTGTACTCCCAACCAGACGGTGTGTCCATGTATTTTACCCAAACACGAAATCGTGCATCCTTGAAACTATGGTGTGTTTCCCCAATCCAAAATGCGGTAAAATCGCGCAAACCGCGGTAAAGAACATCATCGCGAAGATGAGGTCCATTCACACGGAAACACCAACGTGCCCAAGTTGGCCCCACTTGATAAGAGTCGGGCTGACCTGTATAGCGCGTAATTGGCAACCAAATGTTGTTGTCACCATCCGGAGATAAGTACTCAACAGCTATGATGTGATTGTAGCCATCAAAATGTGGATCAAGAAAAACTGTGTGTCCCGTAATACCCCAAAGAACCTTGCTCACAGAGCGCATGGGTTGGGTATAGGTTTGTATTCGATTTTCGATAGATGTTTTATCCCAACCGGTCCATTGCTTGAATGCCTTTGCTGCAGTTGAGTTATACGTTGAGTTAACTTGTAATACAAACAAGAGCATCATTCCCAAAGCGATTGCTCGCACACGAAGCGTCCGAACGGTAAGTGTTTGGGTGAGCTTAATTGAATCGGAATCCGTTGGTAAAACAAGAGGCGTATATCCACAATTTTCTTCCGTGCAACGATCCGTCAATCGATTGTCGGCAATCTTTCGATATAAAAAAGAAGCCACGTGCTTAGGTCCGGGAATTCGTATCAACCAGCCCATCCAGAAAAACAATGGAATATGTGTCAGCACTTGAGCGTATGCATTTGCTGCCTTAAAAACTCGGCCCTGGTGATTTACGACATGAATGTCGTTGAGCAAATCCTGTCTATTTAAATCGCAGACAGCATGCAATTCGAAACCACCACGCTGCAAAGCTTGAAAACGAATTGCGCCCAATACATCGAATGCACTCAGCACAATCATGGTTCGAACACACAAGGGGCATTCTCCATC
>JBILCQ010000247.1:0-3718 GCA_044353065.1 Flavobacteriales bacterium
TCATGTGTTTATTCAGCTCATTCGAATCACAATGGCACAGGGATAACACAGCTTCAGGTGCTCCTTTCGCGGTAAGGTAATAGTGCGTTTGATTATTGGTTCGGTATGCCCGAGTCATCATGAGCAGTGCTTTGCTCAAATTGTATTCGCGTTCGAAATCGAGTGCTGATTGCTCGTAGGCCATATCGCTATGAACCGCGAAAATGGCTTTTTCCATAGGGTCATTGGTGTTGCCCGGCGATGCCATGCAACCGGCGGCTATGAGCTGCTTGAACGTTTCACTTCTTGCATCGAAAGACTGCTTCTGAATGATAGTTCCGTCAATGGCTACAGCCGCTAGCATCATTTTGTTTTGGGTGATGGTACCCGTTTTATCGCTGCATAAAACCGTGGCTGAACCAAGTGTTTCAATGGCGCTCGATTTTCGGGTAAGCACATTTTTTTTCGATAACCGCCATGCTCCGAGCGCTAGGAAAATGGTGAGAACCACCGGGAATTCTTCAGGTAGAATGGCCATCGACGCGGCGAGCCCAGTGAGAAGTGCTTCCAGAAAATTGCCCCTCGATAAGTAAAATGCAACCACTACCGAAATGCTCAGGAAAATACCAATGATGGAAAGGTTTCGGATAAATACCTTCATCTCTTTCTGCAATCGGGTTTCTTCTTCTTCAATGCCTTGAAGCGAATGACCAATTTGTCCGAAACGGGTTTGCATTCCTGTGGCGGTAACAACTGCCAGTGCCGATCCCTGAACCGCCAGGGTGCCGCTGAAAATAGAGCAGTGCGGCTCTTCATTGTTTTTTGTAACGGCAACCGATTCACCTGTAAGTAACGACTCATCCACCGACAAATGCGTACATTCTACGATGCGTGCATCAGCAGCGATGCGATCGCCTTCATGCACGACCAGGATATCGCCCGGCACGACTTCTCGCCCTGCAATGCGAACTTGTTTACCATCGCGTATAACCAAAGCACGAGGAGTGGCAAGGTTGCGCAGGGCTTCGAGAGAACGCTCAGTTTTTCGATATTGCGCGAAGGTTATTCCTATAATGATGAATATGCTTGATACTAATACGATTCCTTCTCGATAATCACCCAGCATCATATAGAGCGTGCCGCAGGCGATGAGCAGCAGAAACATGGGTTCGCGAATAACCTCCAATGCAATACGCCAAATGTTTTTCGGGCCGGCACCGGAAAGTTCGTTGTAACCAAATTGTTGCAATTTTTGCTGTGCTTCTTCGGAAGTGAGATCGCGCATCATTGCTGTAAAGTTACATGGCCGTCCCGATTGTAGTTCTTATTTTTGCCACCGACTAATGAGAATCATTGCAACCATACCGCATCCTCAGCTCAAGATCTCTATTTTTCTGTACAATGAAAAATACATTATTGAGCTGGAGGCAGGACAGTACAAGCAAACGTTCAAAATCAGCGCTGATAGCGTAGATGGTTTGGAGGGAGTAAAGAAGTTGATTTCGGCTGAGCTTTTGGAGAATTGCCTCGATCGTTTTTCAGGTATGCATGCTGATTTTAAAAAGTCATTTGATCAACTAAAATAATTCGCATGATTGCTAAAATTTCAATGGGTGTTTCTGTGCTACTAGCCATTTTGGTAGCCGTATTGTGGGTCAAGGTTTCCGGTCTTTCTGTAGGCGATAAACCGGATGAAAATGTTCAGATAGCCCCTGCCTTTGCAGGTGAAGGCGGTCCGAGGGCTACAGTGGTTGCTTACGTCAATGGCGATTCACTCAATGCCCAATACGATTTCATTGTAGAGAAATCAAAAGACCTCGATCAGAAAATGACAGCAGCAGAAGAACGAGTGAAGAAAGAATATGCCCCTCGTCAAGCTCAATACGAACAGAATATGCGGTATGCGCAAGAGCATCCCGATATGTCGCAGGCCGAGGCCGTAGCGCTCCAGCAAGATATGGAGCGTTTGCAAATGGAAATGGACGAAATTCAGCAACGTGAAGTGGGTGTGTTGCAGAAGAAAGAGGCACAATTGCAGGAAGAGTTGTTGAGTCGCGTGAATCAGTATTTGGCTAAGTATACCAAGGAGAGAGGAATCGATTACGTCATCAATAAGCAGAGCGAATTTCAAGTGTTGTTGTTCGGGAATTCTGATTACGACATCACCTCAGAAGTTTTAGCCGGGTTGAATGCAGAATACGCAGCGGAAAAGCAAGCAAAATGAGTTTAGCAGCGAAGAAGTTAAGGGAGAATATCTCCGAGTATATCATCTTTCTCTGGCAAATGGAAGACTTGTTGCGCGCCGTTAACTTTGATGCCGACGCACTCGATGAGTTTATTCATTCCTACGCACCCGACTCGAAAGCAATTGAATCGGAGAAAAAATGGTTCGCCGGATTGGCCGGTAGCATGCGCAATGATGGAGTAGAGCAACGAGGTCATGTGAGCGAGATACATGAGTTGATTTTCGAGTTGAATTATCTGCACAACACACTATTGAACATCGTTCGCGATAAATCCTACTCTGATGCTTATTTGCAGGCGCAGCCCAACATCAAAGAGTATTTAATGCGCACTGATGGTAAGTCTACCAATGATGTGGAGGTGTGTCTTACAGCACTGTATGGACTCATGGTGCTTCGTCTTCGCAAGGAACCTATTTCGGCAGAAACGGAGACGGCAATGCGCACGTTTTCGAACCTGCTCGCTAAGCTATCGCATCACTATCGACTGATGAAACAGGGCGACTTTAACTTCTCCCTCAATTGATTCAAGCTTCGGGATTTTGCGCGCTGATGTAGTTGCGCCAGCGATCAATGACTTGTTGCATATCATCCGGAAGTTCTTTCTCGAAATACATCCATTCGCCTGTCTTAGGGTGATGAAAGCCGAGCGATCGCGCGTGAAGCGCCTGGCGTGGCAAAATGTCGAGACAGTTCTGAACGAACTGCTTGTACTTGGCGAAGGTGGTTCCTTTTAAAATTTGATCTCCTCCGTATTCGAAGTCACCAAACAACGTATGTCCGATGTGTTTCATGTGCACGCGAATTTGGTGCGTGCGGCCCGTTTCCAGTTTACACTCGACGAGCGTGACATAGCCGAGTCGCTCCAAGACTTTGTAATGAGTAACAGCATGTTTTCCGTGTTCGCCATTCGGAAAAACAGTAAATACCTTTCGGTCTTTTAGACTTCTTCCTGTGTTGCCTATCACAGTTCCGTCTTCTTTTACATCGCCCCAAACAAGCGCAACGTAGCGTCTTTCAATGGTGCGATCAAAAAACTGCTTACTCAAATTGATGAGTGCGAAATCAGTTTTTGCGATGACCATCACACCCGTTGTGTTTTTATCGAGTCTGTGCACTAGGCCCGGATGAGCATCAGTGCGCACGGGTAAGTTGTGAAAATGGTAGATGAGCGCATTCACCAGCGTGCCGGAATAGTTGCCGTGTCCGGGATGAACGACCATATTCGACGGTTTATTCAGTATGATGAGTTCGTCATCTTCGTATAGGATTTCAATCGGTATATTTTCAGGAATGAGCTCCAGCTCGCGCACCGGATAGGGCATTTCGATGGTGATGACATCGAGGGGCTTAATCTTATAACTGCTTTTTACTGCTGTTCCATTTACTCGCACAAAGCCGTTGTCACACGATTCTTGAATGCGCGTGCGCGATGTTTTTTCGAGTCTGTCGAAGAGAAATTTATCAATGCGAACTTGTCCCTGCCCGTGATCCGT
>JBILCQ010000037.1:0-12542 GCA_044353065.1 Flavobacteriales bacterium
ACAAGGATCAAATGATTCGCGTATTGAACAATCTCATCACCAATGCCATTCAAGCCATTCCGGCGGCGCGTGCAGGAAGAGTGCATGTGACGTTGCGTTGTGAAAGGAACTACCGCATCATCCGCATCAATGACAACGGAATCGGGATTTCCGAGAAAAACCGAAAACACATCTTCGTTCCCAACTTCACCACTAAATCGACCGGAACAGGACTCGGACTGGCGATGGTGAAAACGATTGTGGAGCAAAACAACGGGCAGGTCTTCTATCGAAGTCGAGAAAACAAGGGCGCGTCCTTCTTTGTGAAGCTACCGGTTTCAGAGGAATGATGCACTTTTCGTTACCTTCGTGCCATGCACGTAGATTCAACGTTAGCTAAACAGCTGGAAAAATATTTTGATCGACTTTGGCCTATTTGCCGCAGTATCACGGGTAACGGATTACGACAGTCTATCGATATTCTTCAAGAAATTATTCCGCTTGTGAAGCATGAAATTCCGAGCGGAACGCAAGTCTTCGATTGGAACATTCCGAAAGAGTGGAACATTCGAAATGCTTACATCGTTTGTCCCGACGGCAAGCAGATTGCCAAATTCACAGATCACAATTTGCATGTGGTTAACTATTCGGTTCCTGTCAACAAAAAAATTAGCTGGGAAGAGTTACAGCCACACTTGCATCACATTCCCGAAATGCCGGATGCCATTCCGTATATCACTAGTTATTACAAGGAAAACTGGGGCTTTTGTATAACCCACAATGAATGGAAAACACTTCCACGTGAGGGTGAATATCAGGTTGTGATTGAAAGCACGCTGGAACCCGGGCATTTAACCTGGGCTGAATGCGTGCTTCCCGGCGAAACCGATGAAGAGGTTCTTTTCAGCACGTATCTATGTCACCCGTCGATGGCGAACAACGAGCTGAGTGGGCCGCTGGCGCAAGCTTTTCTCTATCAAAAACTGGCAGTGATTCCCAATCGTCGGTATACGTATCGCTTTTTGTTTGCACCTGAAACGATTGGAGTGATTGCCTTCCTTGCTGAGCGAGGCGAATTGCTGAAAAGGAATTTGCAAGCGGGCTATGTGCTCACCTGTTGCGGCGATGCCGGTGCGCTCACTTACAAGCGATCGAAACATCGCACTTCCCTTGCCGACAGAGTAGCAGAGCATATTCTTGCACATCATTATTCCAATCATTCCATTCTAGAGTTTGCCGTTGGGGGAAGCGATGAAAGGCAATATTGTTCGCCGGGCTTCAACCTGCCGGTAGGTTCCTTGATGAGAACGCCATACCAGCGCTACAGAGAATATCACACGTCGCTCGACAATAAAGAGTTCATTTCGTTTTCGGCTTTGGCCGAAACTGTGGAGGCATACACGAACATTTGCCTGTTGCTCGAAGCCAATAGAAAGTATGTCAATCAGATTTCATTCTGCGAGCCGCAATTGGGTAAGCGTGGACTCTATCCTTCGAGTGTTGATCCGTTGTTTAACCGTGAAGAAACTCATCGCTTGTTGCACTTCCTCAGTTTCGCGGATGGTGAAAAGGATTTGATTGATATAGCTGAATGGCGTAAGGAGTCGGCATTGCTCTATACCGGCATCATTGAAAACTGTAAAAAGGCAGCTTTGATCTAAACGTATTCAGAAGTAAAATCCACCTACATTTGACCAACTGCAAGGTTTGAAATCCCATCTATGGAGCTGGTTCCCTTTTCCGTCATTAATGAATATCTGAAAGAAAAGCTGTTGCACTCTTCTCGCTTCAGCAGAGCTTCGTTTTCGTTTTTGAAAATCTTCCAGCATGGGCTCTACTTTCATTTTACCAAGCAGAAGCATAAAGTCATCTTTAACTATCTGCGTTTTCCGCTGTGGTTTCAAGAGTTTGTTTTTTGGGTAAAATCAAAAAGAAATGGAGTCAAGAAAACATCGGGGCACACGCTGAAAGAATATGTTATACTTGATCCGGGAAGGGTCGTGCCGGGCACCGATCATCAGTGGCACTCCATCTATTTCGATCAGATAGCAAAGCTTATTGGTGATGAACGATTAACCGTCATCAACCAGCGGGAGGGAACGCACAATAAGGCGGACTATATCTTGAAGGGATTGATAGGATGGCTCCCATCGCTCGACGACAAGGAGCGGAATCTGCTGAAAGAAATCAATGAATCATTGCTTTTCGCAGGCAATAGCAAGCAGTTTTCATCTTCTGAGATGCGCCAGATTCGATCGGCAATGCACATTTTCTTCGAAGAGTTTCGTGTTTATTATCACCTTCTGAAAAATCAGCCGACCAAGAAACTTCTTTTCATTTGTCACTATCACAATGAGGGATTAATTGCCGCGGCAAAATTGCTCGATATTGAGTGCATCGAGCTACAGCACGGACTGATTGCATCGAATGATTTGTATTACGTTTATCACGAACAATTTGCTTCTGTCATCGGTAAATCATTTTTCCCTGAGAAGATATTGGTTTATGGTCCTTACTGGAAGCGAATTCTTGAAAGCGGTTGCGAGTATCATTCGCATCAGATCTTTGTGGCGGGCGATTATTTATATCGGAGCTACCAACCTGAACTTACTTCAGCGGAGAAAGAAAATCTTGTTTTGGTTTGTGCGCAGAAAAACATGCATGACGACTACACAGGCTATGTAAGACAACTCATGGCTCATATGTCGTCGCATCCGGAATGGAAGGTAATCGTTAAGCTTCATCCACTCGAAAAAAATAAGGACGCCTATTATCGGTTGTCGGAACTCGGGGTAGAGATTCGGGATATAGAAACTCCGCTTGACTCGTTATTAGTAAGGGCCAAAATTCAAATCAGCATCTATAGCACGACCTTTTATGATGCTCTTGGTTTCGATGTCTGCAATTACTCTCTTCAGAATTACGGCTCCATGAGCGACTATGCCGCCGACATGATAGCAGAGTCTGTTGCGTTCCCATTGCTAATCGATGAAAATCCGGTAGAAAAATTCCTTGCAGTGCATCAATCCATGAACCGCTTGGCGAGTCGCGACGATGTGTATAGCTCATTCGATAAGGTGGCCGTAGCAAGGGCTATTGAACTGAGTTAAGTTGATAATTAAGTTAATTAACACAGCGTGCAACCTCATGTAATGGGATTTGTCTTTTATTTTTGAATACCAATCCCGCGAAAAAATGAAAGCACGTAACATCGTAATCGTTTTCCTTTTCTGCGTAACGAGCGCAATGGCTCAAAATGAGGACGCCGCAGGTTCTATTTTGCTGAATCCCGTGTCGATGATTAGTTATTCCAACTTATCCACCTCGCAGTGCGGCACAACTACCTACAATCTCGGTGCATCAACATCATCGCAAACACCTGCCGCTACATCGGGTGGTATGAACAATGATGTTTGGTTTCATTTTGTTGCAGTTGCAGAGGTTGCAAAAATTAAGGTTTGCAGCCCAAGCTCATTTGATGTTGCCCTGGAACTTTGGAATGCCGCTGCTACCGGCGCGCCCATCGCCAACTCAAATGTGAATGGTTCAGGCCAGAAGGAAGTTATTTGTGCTTCTTCGCTTACCGTTGGTAGTACCTACAACGTGCGTGTTGGAAGATCAGGTTCAACAGGTTCAGGCACTTTTACGATCATCTACGAGCATCTTGCCGTTGAAATTAGAAGCGGCTTCTTCCCTGATCCTCCCGGCGCGGCTACCTGTTATGATTTCTCTACAGGGTTTCAACGCACTCCAATATCGTACAGTGTCGGTAGCACGCGATGGAAATTTGTGGATGTAAACGGTAATGTGTATGGCCCATATACGGGCACTTATTTATTCAACTTTGGACTCGCTCCCGACATCTGTGAGACATTATCGACACTAAGCGCATACGTAGAAGTACAGGCCAATGATGCTGATTGCGGAAACATTTGGTGGGGTTATTCTGCAGCGCGTCCTATGAATATCTGCACGCAAATCTGTCCTGCCATCAGCGCCTCATCGGGCACCGTTTCATGCGGTGGTACTATTTGCGAGATTTTCAACAACTCAGTTTCTGCCAGTAATGTAGGAGCCGGCTTTCAATATCAATTCCGGTTTGTGACCGATAACGGACTCACTGAATTTATTACTCCATGGAGCACGTCGCCCATTTTCTCGACCAGCACAAGCCCCTATGTAAACTATTTCCGATATGGAAAGGTTTATCAAGTTTATGTTCGTGTCAAGCGATGCAATAACAATCCTACTTGGTGTGGCCCCTGTGTATTCAGTTCGTGTGGGTTTCCATATGCCAATATCACCCCGATAAACGCCACTAGCGGTCTCTCCAACTATTGCTTATGGAGAAATAAAACGGGCCCTCAAATGCTTACCGATGCTATTGCGGGTATGGATCAGTATCGTTTCCGCCTCATGCCTGTTAACCCATGTGCTTCAAACCCATTCAATCCTATAGGTG
Organism: Flavobacteriales bacterium; assembly: GCA_044353065.1. GTDB lineage: Bacteria > Bacteroidota > Bacteroidia > Flavobacteriales_D > Sanyastnellaceae > JAIBBG01. Next base: position 4,442 of record JBILCQ010000037.1, read on the forward strand.
GAGCCATAACCACGGGGTGGAGCAGTAATTACTTCTTCTATCCGGCGGCACATCCGATACCATTGAATCAGGTTTACATATTGCAAGCGCAGTGCAGAGTGTTACCCGCAACATTTACCAATTCTAGCGGGCAAACGGTCACCATTCCCGGACAACAATCCGATTGGGGATGGCCTTGTTTTGTTGGGTTTCGCAGCAGTGCATCGCCAGCTGCAGGTTCTACTATTCAGTGCTGTTCTTTCCCGGCCCCTTCTATGGGAATGCTTCCTGAAGATTTTTTAGGAGAGAACAAATGGACAGAGTTCTATGAGTTGGAAGATGATGCGCAACCCGTGCTTGCATCCGGTGATATTACCATTATGAGCATTACGGGAAATGAGATTACAGTGAACTCATCTGAATCTCTCCTAACAGGCGATGCAGTATGTGAGGTGTATGGATTGAACGGACAATTGCTCATGTCAACGAATCTATCAGCCATTCACGAAAGCAATGCGGTAATCATTACAATGAAAGAAGAACTCCCGAATGGCATTTACCTGATAACACTGTACACAGCAGAAGGTCGTGTGACGGAGAAGTTTTTAATTGCTAGATAGAGCTACAGCTCTAATTCAAGTTGAGCCGGCAATAGCGTAAATGACATGCGGTGATGCGCGCAAGGTCCGTGCTTCCGAATAGACATTCGGTGGTCTGCCGTAGGATATCCTTTATTCTTTTCCCAGCCGTACATGGGAAATTGCTCGCTCAGTCCTTTCATGATATCATCGCGGTGCGTTTTAGCCAAGACTGACGCTGCGGCAATTGATCGATAAATACCATCTCCCTTGATGATGCATTGGTGTTCTACATCCTCGTATGTCTTAAACCGATTGCCATCGATAAGCAATAGTTCGGGACGGCGATTCAATTGGTCAATGGCTCGGTGCATAGCCAAAAATGAAGCGTTGAGAATATTGATCTCATCGATTTCATTCACGGAAACAATACCCACTGCCCATGCCACTGCCTTCGATTCAAGAATGGGTCGCAGTAGCGACCGTTGTGACTCACTTAACTTTTTTGAATCGTCGAGTAAGGGATGATCAAATGAAGCGGGGAGTATAACAGCTGCGGCGACTACGGGTCCTGCAAGACAACCTCGTCCGGCCTCGTCGCAGCCGGCCTCTAGAATACCTTTCGTGTGAAATTTTTTCAGCCCTCCCATTACGCGCGTGCCGTTTGCTCAATCACGCTCCAGAAACGCTCTGCCGATTGTTCCCAGCTGAATTGTTCCGATCGCTTGGTTCCGCGATCGATGCATTGTTTTCTCAATGGGGCATCATGCGACATTGTTTGCATTGCTTTCGCCATTTCATCCACGTTGAAAGGATCGACTAGCAGTGCAGCGTCGCCGGCAACCTCCGGCATCGAAGTCAAATTGGAGGTGATAACAGGCACGCCACTTTTGAAGGCCTCAACGATAGGCACACCGAATCCTTCGAAATAACTTACATAGACCAATGAAAGTGCAGCGCCCATTACTTGGCACAATTCAGCTTGTTCCAGGTGTCCCGTAAAAATGACATCATGGGCAAACTCCATCTCGCGCAGTGTGGTGTCCAGAATTTCATTCTTCCAGAACCTGCGACCAACAGCGAGTAGCTTCACATCTTGTCCTGATTCGCGACGAAACTGATCATACGCCAATAGAAGACGCTGTAAATTTTTACGCGGATGAATAGAGCTGACGAAAATAAAATAAGGCACGCCTTGCGTCCATTCGTTGCGCACTCTTGACTTTTCTTCCTCATCCAAAATGCGGTAGGATGACTGTGCTGCATTGTATACCACGTGAATCTTCGAAGGAGGAATGTGGTATTGAGCCGTGATGTCGGATTTACTGAACTCACTTACGGTAATGATAGAGTCAGCTTTCTTTGCGAAAAGGGGAGTTTGACTCCTTAAATAATGTGCAATGTGACTTGGCAAATCTTGCGGATAGTGTTCGAAGTTTAAATCGTGCAACACAACAATCTGCTTACATGTTGTGCGCAACGAGATCATCATATCGGGCGAAACAAAAATGTCTGCGCCAATTTGCTTCAATTTTCGTGGAATCATCCAGTTGTACCACAATCGGAAAAGCCAAGGGTGGCGTGCTTGAGGACTTACTACGTGTGCATGCACATTGGGAGCAAAAACGAAAGCCGGGTCATAAGGACGGTCGAATAGAAAATGAAATTCATGTTCGGGATGTGCGCGAACGATTCGTGATAAAATTTCATGCGTGAACCAACCTATGCCATCGAGCTTGCCTCGAAGGAGCAATCGTGTATTCACCGCAATTTTCATAATTCGAAAGTAAGACTATGCTATAAAATAAAAGGCCGCCAAAAGGCGGCCCGAATATTCTAACTCAAAGAACTGTTACAGACGAACAGTACCCTTGTGACGACGCTCGCTCGATACAGTCAATTTCTTACGACCTCTCTTGCGACGAGCTGCCAACACCGCGCGACCCTTAACAGATGACATGCGCTTGCGGAAGCCGTGCTTGTTACGACGCTTGGTATTCGATGGTTGGTAGGTACGCTTACTCATGACTCAATTTTTTAAACGATTTTACACGATTATCCCTTTTGGGGGGCGCAAATATAGTGGGCCCGATTCATTTTTCAAGCATATGAGGGATTTTTTTCATTCGGATGGTGTAAAACCATTGAAAATAAATGGTTTACTAAAATCCTAGGTCTTCCTTTTTTATGCGCTGCGTGAATTCGACGGGAACTGTTTTGGTGATTAGAAAAGCTTTAGCCGTTACGGATCCCTTGCCTTCAATCACCAATTCCTTTTTGAAAACCAATCCAATCGCTCCTCCCAGGAGTTTCCCAATACTGGAAGGTTCTGCAGTGCACGTTAGTTTTAATCGGGTGTTTTCTTCGCCATTGAGCACTGCCGATGCCGGCAATTGAACTTTCCCCAACCGCGTTCCTTCCAGGAAGAGATCAACATCCGACTGCATCAAGGTAATCTTGTAGGGATTGGGATTGTATAGCTCAACATCAAATTCACACGACACACCCTGTGCATTAAAACTGGTAAACCGCGTTTCCTTCACGCCCTTGAACTCCACATCGCGATACACTCTGCATCCTTGCAGTGTAACGATGAGAAGAGCCAACATCCAGTATGCTCTTTTCAATACCATTAAGACTGCGCGAAATAGTGGTGGAAGTATGGAATTGTTTCGATGCCTTTGAAGTAGTTGAAGACTCCATAGTGCTCATTGGGTGAGTGCAGCGCATCGCTATCCAACCCAAAGCCCATCAATACGGTCTTCACTCCGAGTTCCTTTTCGAATAAAGCCACGATTGGAATTGAACCTCCGCCTCGAGTGGGAATTGGCTTCTTTCCGTAGGTCGCCATCATCGCATCGCTCGCTGCCTTGTATGCTTTTGAATCGGTCGGTGTTACAACCGGCTCGCCTCCATGATGCGGACGCACTTCGACGCGAACACCTTTTGGGGCAATACATTCAAAATGCTTCTGGAATAACTCAGTGATTTCATCGCTTACCTGGTTGGGCACTAAACGCATGGAAATTTTTGCAAACGCCTTCGAAGGCAACACGGTCTTTGCGCCTTCACCAATGTATCCACCCCAAATACCATTGCAATCCAACGTGGGTCGAATACCCGTGCGTTCAATAGTGGTGTAGCCCTTTTCACCCCACACTTCATTGATGTCTAGGTCGCGCTTGTAGGCATCAACATCAAAGGGTGCTTTGTTTAGTTCTTCACGCTCTGCAGCCGTAAGCTCCTGCACTTTATCGTAAAAGCCGGGAATGGTGATGTGGTTGTTCTCATCGTGCATACTTGCGATCATCTTCGCCAGTGTATTGATAGGGTTGCTCACCGCACCTCCGTATACACCGCTGTGTAGATCCCTGTTCGGACCGGTTACTTCTACTTCGAGATAGCTCAATCCTCGCAGGCCGCAGTCGATCGAAGGGGTGTCATTCGCAATGATGGATGTGTCGCTGATAAGGATGACATCACTCTTCAAGCGTTCTTTGTTTGCCTTCACGAAAGGCCCAAGATTGTTGCTGCCACACTCTTCTTCTCCTTCAATCATGAATTTGATATTGCAGGGAAGTGAATCGGTCTTCATCATGGCTTCAAACGCTTTCACATGCGAAAACATTTGTCCTTTATCGTCGCATGAACCGCGAGCGAAAATGGCACCGTCAGGATGGATGTCTGTCTTGCGAATAGTGGGCTCAAATGGCGGAGTATGCCACAACTCAAACGGATCGGCCGGTTGTACATCGTAGTGACCATACACGAGTACGGTTGGCAACGAAGCATCAATCAATTTCTCTCCATACACAATGGGATGTCCGTTTGTAGGACAAACTTCAACCTTGTCCGCACCGGCATTGCGCAAATGCTCAGCCACTTTATCGGCACAGCGAGCTACATCGGCCGTGTATTTTGGATCTGCGCTTACGCTTGGAATGCGCAGTAATTCGAAGAGTTCGTCGAGAAATCGTTGCTTGTTTTCGTGAATGTATTGGGTTGCTTTTTCCATGTCCGTTTATTTGGGCCACGAATGTAGGTTACAATCATTTTTGTTTTGTGAAACAGCAAAGAGTGCTGAAATTCGCCCCGCATGGAAATACGACCGCAACCCTCTTTCGATAACACGGAAATTGCTTTCGGCAGCAAGTCAAATGCTGAACTCAAGCGAGCCTACTGGTTATTCAAGCTAATTGGTAATCCCGCATTGGTTGTGGCAGGGCGAGTGTTTACGAATATCGCGTTGGCCCTGCGCATACCGATTGGTTGGGCGCTGCGTGGAAATATCTTTAAACAGTTTTGCGGCGGTGAGAATATTGGTCAATGCCGAAATGCCGTCGACTCATTGGGAAAGTTCAACATCGGAACTATTCTCGATTATTCGGTTGAAGGCAAAGAAAGTGAAGCTGATTTAGAGAATACGAAGGCGGAGATTATGCTCACGGTTCAAGAAGCCGCGCGAAATCAGGCAATTCCATTCAGCGTATTTAAAGTAACAGGTATTGCTCGCTTTTCACTTCTGGAAAAAGTAAATGCAGCGCAGTCATTATCGGAGATGGAGAAGTTGGAATGGGAGCGTGTGCAAGCGCGTGTCGACGCCATTTGTGCACATGCCGCCAAATACGACGTTCCGATTTTTATCGATGCCGAAGACAGTTGGATTCAGGATGCCATTGATGCGTTAGCGAATGATATGATGGCGAAGTACAATACTGAGCGCTCCATTGTTTACAACACAATACAGCTCTACCGTCACGATCGTTTGCAGTTTCTCAAACAGTCGCATGAACTCGCACGCAACCGCAACTTCTTTCTCGGGGTTAAGCTGGTTCGGGGCGCCTACATGGAAAAGGAACGCGCTCGCGCTGCAGAGATAGGGTATGCCGATCCCATTCAGCCAAATAAGGAAGCTAGTGATCGCGACTTCGATTTGGCAGTTACTTATTGTGTCGAGAACATTGATCGCATTTCAGTTTGCGCCGGCACACATAATGAAAAGAGCAGCTTGCATCTGGCGCGCGTAATCGATGAGCGAAAGCTCGCGCGCAATGACAAGCGCATCTTCTTTGCTCAGCTTTATGGCATGAGTGATCACATCAGTTACAACCTTGCCAATGCAGGTTACAACGTGGCTAAGTACCTTCCTTACGGACCAATTCGTGAGGTGATTCCTTACCTCATTCGCAGAGCGCAAGAAAACACCTCCGTGAAAGGACAGACAGGACGTGAGCTCTCGCTCATTCAAAAGGAAATGCAACGACGTCGGCTGAAGTAATTAGCCGTTGTATAGTTCTGAAGCCCATTTAGCCCCACTCTTCCAAAGCATTTGAACGGCGACGTATAGCATCAGTAAAGAAAACAGGAATTTTATTTTGTGTTCAGGAACGCGCAAAGCGTATTTCGATCCGAAGTAATTGCCAAGTACAAAACCAACGGCAATGATGAACACGTAGTTGAACTGAATGTGGCCCGCTTTGTAGTAGTTCATTACACCCAAAACACCAACAGGCAACATCAACAAAGCCAAGCTAACACCTTGCGCCTGCATCTGGTTCATATTCATAAAATAGATCATAGCGGGCACGATGATGATGCCTCCTCCTACGCCTACAAAACCACTCAGCGCGCCGGCAAATAATCCGACCAGTACCAATATCAACAGTTGTGTTGTGCTGAAATCCATAGGACAATTTTCAACGAATGTACTTTTTATTTTCAACCAGAAGAGAAATTTTAAAGTTTCCAATCATGTATTCGTTTCAAGCAGTGAGTTGCATTTACATTTGAAGCAGAAATAAATCAATTATGAATTTTCCATCAGATCTCAAGTACACAAAAGACCACGAATGGGTGCGCATCGAAGGAGATGTTGCGACTATTGGCATTACTGATTTTGCTCAAGGTGAATTGGGCGATATCGTGTTTGTAGAAATTGAAACCAATGGCCAGTCGTTTGCGGCTCACGAGGTATTCGGAACCGTTGAGGCTGTGAAAACCGTAAGCGATTTGTACATGCCTGTTGCCGGAACCATTGTTGAGGTAAACGGAGCATTAGCCGATGATCCTGCGGCTGTAAACAACGACCCGTATCAAAGCGGATGGATGATTAAAGTGAAGATGGATGCGGGGGCAGATATGAGTCACCTGATGGATGCTTCGGCCTACGAAGCCTCTCTTTAATTTTGAAAACCACGGTGAGCCAATGACAAGCTCATTCCGCAATAAACAAATATTCAGAGCCGTCCAATGGATTTGGGCGGCTCTTGTTTTTATCGTTCATGTCGCTCCTGTAGATTCGGAGCGGGCACGTCGGTTTGATTTTCCGTTTGCGGATAAGTGGATTCATGGAATTTTATTTTTTGCTTTGGCCGGAATAAGCTTGCTGGCGAGGGATTCGAAGCGAAGCCTGCGTGATTCAGTCGTCTTAATTGTAGTGATATGCGCGAGCTATGGCGCGTTCCTCGAGTGGATTCAGTTTTCGTTTACGGATGAGCGCTCAGGCGATGTGCTGGATTGGCTGGCAGATTTAGCAGGCATGCTCACGGGAATATTGTTTGCGAAAACCATTGAGCCACGACTCAATCGTCGGTCATGAGGTTGGGAAATCGCCGCAGAATTTTCTCGAGCACTTCTTGCATGCGCAATTCACCTGTGCCCTTTACTACTTCAACCGTCTTTCCATCGTTGAACAAATCTTCCATGTAAAGAGCAAACAACCGATCGCGATCTTTTTCATTTTCGCGGAGTGGGTCGGACTCCCAAGGCAAATCGGGCTGACAGACCAGATACAAATCAAAGTCGTACGTTTCCTTCATCAAGGAAATTTCTTCATTTGATTCGCCATAGCGCTCGCGCCACCAAATGTCGAGCACATAAAAATCGGTATCGACAATGAGCGCATCACTGTGCGACTTAAAAGCTTTTGTAAGTAGCTCGGAAGTTTTGCGCGCAATGAGCAGCACATCATCTTGAGAATAGACATAGTCCTTTCCCTTTTTTTGCAGGTATTCGCGTGCGTACTCTTTCACCACCCGCGCATCGAAAATTCTTTCTGAGAGCCAATTACACAGCGTTGACTTCCCACAGCACTCAGGCCCCGTAATGGCTATTCTAATCATAACTCAAACCAATGCAACTGAAAATAACCGTCGATAGACATAATGAAATAGAGCACAAACATACAAGCGGCGAGGAATAGACGCCTACGGAAATAAATGAAAATAGATAGTGCATTCACGGCCATCAAGTAGAGCCAGCAAGTATGAACTTGATACATCATTAGCCAAGTGGCGAGCATTCCCCAGCCGGACATTAGTGCGTCAATCAAAGGAAAATTTGCCGAAGTATAGCGCTTCAATCCAAGACCCCATAGAATCCCCAAGCCGGAGCTCAATGCAAAGAGGACAAGATGTATCTCGATACTAAGTTGCAATGGCGACCAGCCGTTCTGAACATTGAACCAACCAACCACGGCAGACAGCATATAAACTACTTGAAGAACCGGTTCCGCGTATAGTTTTTCGCGCCAACTGAGAATGAAT
>JBILCQ010000038.1:0-12523 GCA_044353065.1 Flavobacteriales bacterium
CAGTTCCTGGCAGACCACGCGAAAGCAGCTAAATAATGACTAGTGGCGAATGGCTAGTGGCGAGTAACCAATTTCGCCACTCGCCATCCACTCGCCATTCGCCACTCGCCATTCGTCATTCGCCATTCGCCATTCGCCACTATCCACTCCCATGCTCCTCACCATCCACCCAGACAACCCAGACCCGCGCAAGATTGCGCAAGTGGTCGAGTGTCTGAAAAAAGGAGGCATCGTTGTTTACCCAACCGACACGGTTTACAGCATGGGTTGCGATATGCTCAATTCAAAAGCGCTCGAACGACTTGCACTCATCAAGCAAGTAAAGCTGGAGAAAGCAAACTTTTCGCTCATTTGCCACGACCTGAGTCACCTTACAGAATACAGCAAGCAACTGAGCAATCCGATATACAAACTCATGCGAAGTGTATTGCCGGGACCTTACACATTTATTCTCGAAGCAAGCAAAGCCATTCCAAAGATTTTTTCTGACCGAAAAAAAACGGTAGGTATCCGCGTGCCCGATAATGCTATTGCACGCGCAATTGTGGAAGCGCTGGGAAATCCTATCGTATCTACCTCGGTGCACGACGACGATGCTTTGTTGGAATACACCACCGACCCGGAACTGATTCACGAAAAATGGAGCAATCGTGTCGACATTGTGATTGACGGCGGCATGTGCGGACTAGAGCCATCTACCATCATCAGTTGCATCAACGATGAAATTGAAGTGCTGCGAGTTGGTAAAGGAAGCGTCGATACTATCTAGCCCTCGTTATTTCTGAAATTACGCAGGTGTAGATAAGCATCCCCGATGAACTCAATTATATCGCGAGCAATCATAGAGTCTATTCCACGGCCCACAGCAACTATGTCGCCGGCTAAACCATGAAGAAAAACGCCCAGCAAACTTGCTTCGAGTGGCTCGTAGCCCTGAGCCAGCAAACTACCTATCATACCGCTTAGCACATCGCCGCTGCCTGCAGTAGCCATGCCCGGATTACCCGTTGAGTTTATGTATACGAAACCATTGGGTGCTGTAACTCGCGTGTGAGCTCCCTTTAGCACGATATAGATTCCGAGCTCGCTTGACATTTTGAGTTGAGTGTTCAGTCGATCGAAATTGGTAACATGCGAACCAAACAGCCGATCGAACTCTCCGACATGAGGAGTTATGACCGAACGTGCGGGCAATCGTTTCAACCAACCTTCGCGGGCAATGACATTCAGCGCATCGGCATCGACAATCAGGGGAAGTTTCGTTGCTTTCAAACAACCATCAATCAGATTCGTTGCCTCGGGCCCTGTGCCGCATCCCGGTCCTAAGACGATAGCCGTCGCTCCATCAACAGGTTCGAAAAGCTCGCATGCATCGACGCCCGCACCGTTTTTGCAAATCACCTCCGGAACATTCGCTTGTAACAATTGCACTCCGCACTCCGGCACATACGCCGTCACTTTTCCTGCACCCGCGCGCAGTGCTGCATACGAGGTCAGCATAGCGGCTCCCATCATGCCGCGACTGCCGGCGATTACGTGCAAATGTCCACGGTTTCCTTTATGTCGGTATTTCCGGATAGGACGAAGAATGAACGCCATTTCCTCGTCGTCGATGAAATGCCAATTACAGTTTTCCTCCTCAGCAAACTCCGCATCAAGCCCTATGGGAACCACTACCATTTTCCCTACAAACGAATCATTCTCCGGAAATAACATCGCGCGCTTGGGCACCTCGATGGTCAGTGTTACATCAGCACGAATGATAGCACTGCTCTGCTCCTGCATAGCATCGGCATCCATTCCGGAAGGAATATCAATCGATACGACGGGACTTGTGAGCGAATTAATTTCCTCAATCAGCTCGGCCAGCCATCCTTCAACCGGTCGGTTGAGCCCTGTTCCGAAAATGGCATCTACCACCACATCATCCATTTCGATGGCAAGCTCCTCCTTCGGCATTTCATGAATGAACTCCAACGGCACGTCGCTATCAAGTGCGCGTTGCAAATTCAAACGAAAGTCATTGCTGCCCTTGTCAGACTCGCCAACAACGCGCACCTGAACCGCAATCTGTTGCTCGTGAAGCAAGCGAGCCATCACCAATCCGTCGCCGCCATTGTTGCCCGTTCCGCAGAAAAAAACATAACGACCGGCCGGCGCCTTATCCAGCAAAACCAATGCGCATTGGCTCCCGGCGATCTCCATCAAGTCGGACGAGCTAGAGTAGACGTTTTCGATGGTTACCTGGTCCCAGGCTCGAAGTTGTTCGCGCGTAAACAGTTTCATGGTCTTGACTTTATCATTGGAAAGGTCACTCTTTGTTTCGTCGAAGCAAACGACTATGAGATAATACATTCCACATTGTGCCGTTCGCAAGTTTGCCTACCTCTGAAATCTCCGTGCATTGGCCACTTTAATTTCACCTGTTGGTACAAACAGACGTATTCCACATGAGAAAGCTTCTTTTTTTAATAATCCTGATTTCAACGGCACTGCAGCTGAGTGCTCAGCCGCCCATTGCATACTATGATAATACGCGGATTTATCGCGAGGCACTCGAACTTTTTGACCACGAGAAATACGTGCCTGCGATGGAAAAATTCCAGGAATATGTAGCGCTGGAAAAGGACCCGCAACAAGCGCTGCGCGTCAACTCCGAATATTACAGCGGAATTTGCGCTTTGTATCTGCTGCATAAAGATGCGGAATACCGTCTCGAGCAATTCGTTCTGGAGCATCCTGATTCACCCTGGAAAATGCGCGCCTATTTCGAGCTGGCTACATTCAACTACCAAAAGAAACAATACAAAAAGGCACTGGAATGGTTTCGTGAAGTTGACGAAAAGGATCTCACCTCGAAAGAGCGCACGGAAATGCAATACAAGCGAGGACACAGTCTTTTTGAAATCGGTGATCCGGCAGCCGCTCGTCAAGATTTCTTCGAGGTAAAACAGCAGGAAAGCGAATATCAGAAAGCAGCAATCTATTACTACAGCCACATTGCCTACGAACAAAATGATTTGCAGGTAGCGCTCGACGGTTTTAAGCAACTCGAGGGAGATGCCGCATTCAAAAGTTTAGTCCCCTACTACATCACCTACATCTATTACAAACAGAAAAACTACGATGAGGTATTGAAATACGGACCCGGTGTATTGAAGCAAGCAGAGGAAAATGCAACTAAGCGAGCCCCTGAGATTTCGCGCATCATCGGTGACAGCCATTGCATGAAAAAGCAATACGCCGAAGCGATTCCGTATTTAGAAACCTATCACACTGCCGCCACCGAAAGCGACATTACACGTGAAGACCACTATCAGCTTGCCTACGCCTACCACCGCAGCTCACAATGGGAGAAGGCCATTCAGGAGTACAAGAAATGCACAGAAGGAAAAGACGAGTTGCACCAAAAAGCATCTTACAATTTGGGAGAGTGTTACCTAAAGGTGGATCAAAAGGAATATGCACGCAACGCATTCTCGGAAGCCGCCGATATGTCGGTCAATGCTGAGATACAAGAAGACGCGTTGTTCAACTATTCCAAACTTGCGTTTGAACTTTCCTACAACCCTTTTCATGAAGCCATTTCGGCCTTTGAAGATTACCTCAACAAATACCCTAACAGCAAGCGCAGAGACGAGGCCTATGAATTTTTGCTCAACGTGTACATGCGCACTCGCAACTATGAAAAAGCTCTTGCCTCGCTCGACAAAATCCAGAACAAAGACAACCGCGTCAAGGAGGCCTATCAGGTTGTTGCCTACAACCGTGGTGTTGAGCTCTTTCAAGCAGAAAAATATGCCGATGCCGAGAAGTTCTTCGACCGTGTGAGCACCTACCCTGTTAACCCAACGGTAACAGCCGATGCGAAATTCTGGAAAGCAGAGATAAGCTATCGCAAAAGCGATTTTAGTGAAGCCGTAAAACGCTATAACACCTTCATCAATGAACCGGGAGCATATAACTCTGAGTTCTACGGAATAGCGCACTATAGCCAGGGTTATGCATACTTCAAGCAGGCCAATTCAGAAGAAAACGATGAGACCGCATCATCGTGGTACAACAACGCGAATACTTCTTTCCGAAAGTACATCGATGGCAATCATAGCAAGGAGAGTAAAAAAGAAAGCGATGCGTGTGCGCGTGCAGGCGACTGTTTTTATGTGGCGAAAAATTACGCTCAGGCCATTTTATACTATGATAAATCCATTGCGCTGAATAAGGCCGGATCGGAGTATGCGTTGTATCAAAAAGCAATTTGTTATGGTTACGACGGACAACCCGAGAAGAAGTCGTGGGTTCTAAAAAACCTGATTACCGAAAGTCCAAACTCCAAGTTTGAAATCGACGCCAAATACGAAATTGCGAAGACGTACTTGCAGCAAGACCGATTAGCGGAAGCAAAAACATACTACAACGACATTCAAAAAAACCACGCTACTTCGGTTTATGCGAAAATGTCCATGCGCGACATGTGCCTCATTAGCGTGAAGGAAGGCAATGTGCCGCAGGTAAAAGAATCGTGGGTTTCCATTAAAAACAAGTATGGAAAAGACCCCGTAGTTTGCGACGCCTATCAAATTTGCAAGTCGGTGCTTATTGAAGACCCCGAGTTCCAAAACGATGCAATCACGATTTGTGGCGCATCGAAAAACGAACTCGAAGAAGATGTCTATCGAAAGGCGGTTAGCTATGTTCAAGATGGAGATTGTGCGACGGGAACTTCTAAACTTACCGACTACCTCACGCGATTCCAACCGGCTTATCACGCAGTTGATGCGAGCTACTTCTTGGCTAATTGTTTCTATGACCAAAGTGATTTCAATAAAGCTTTAGAATACTGCAACTACATCATCGGAACGAGAAGCAGCAACTACCGGGAAGAATGCCTTGTGATGGCCGCAACCATTTCCTACAACAACAAAGACTATTCGCAAGCACTAACGCACTATCGTGATTTGGAGCAGGTGGCACTTTCCAAAAACAACATCCTGGAAGCACAAATTGGCCTCATGCGCTGCAACTATTATCTCAATGAATTTGCAGATGCAAAAATGTATGCCGACAAAGTGCTTTCCAACGATGCTACTCCGGAAGACATCCGCTACACTGCGCTTCTTTGGAGAGGTCGCATTTTACATGTCAACGGCAGTTACAATGAAGCTGTAACCGATTTGAAAGAAGTAGTAAAAAGAGGTGGATTGGCCGGCGCAGAAAGTAAATACCTCATCGCAAGCTCTTACTATTCGCAAGAACAATTCAAGCCGGCAGAAACTGAGATATTTCAATTGATTGAAAAATTCTCTGCGTTCGATGAATGGAAATACAAAGGATTCCTGTTGCTTGTCGATGTCTACATTTCACTCAAAGACTATTTCCAGGCAAGAGCTACAATCAACGCGATTATGGAAAACGTAACGGAGCAGTGGGTCATTGATGCGGCTAAAATGAAAAAGGAAACGCTGGACCAACTTGAGAGTCCGGCGCCATCAGAACCATCTGTCAACGACGTAGAAATCGATTTACAATCAACACCAGAAAACCAGTAAGCCACTATGAAAGCCATTAGACACATAGCAATACTCTGCAGCTTACTCGCAGGAATATTCAATACTCAAGCGCAAACGGATACCACCAAAACGCTCGAATACGAATTTCAAATAGAAGGTAATCGCCGATTGTTTTTGCGTGATGCCAACAAGGTAACTGTATGGCCTCAGACCAAAGACAGCGTAGTTCAAATGACACGCATTCAGTATACGACCATTCCAACGCCTACGGCAATCACGATTGAGCCACGCCTCATCCCCGCAGCTAAAATCAACGTAGAGGAAAAACTAAGCTATCTCTATCGCGGATATGTGAAGGCCGGTTGGGGAACATACAACACCACGCCTGTTGACTTTTACTACACCGACGGCCGATCGAAGAAAGGCACGTACGGAGTGCACTATCAATTGCTCCGTGGCGACGGTGTTGTGCTCAACGACGACGATGCAATTCCGGACCGCTACAGTGACAACCGCGCTCAAGCGTGGGGAAAGTACTTCTTCAAAAAAACGCAATTGGTTGGGAATTTCAACTGGGAAAGGAATGTCAATCACTGGTACGGCCTTGCCGACACGACCTTCAAAACAGCTGCATTTGAGACTTACATGAAAGACCAACTGCAACAACGAATGAATACGTTTGGTGGTGGTCTTTCCTATTTGAGCTACCAGCGCGATACAGGCGACTTCAACTTCAATGCAGAGCTGGGCCTGCGCAATACGAAGGACATTCAGAACAACTCAGAGACACATTTCAATGTGCTTGCTCACGGACGCATGCTTCGCGATAGCACGTTGTTCCAGGCCGACTTCGGAGTTAACTACAACAACTTTACATTCTTCGGTCCGCAACTCGATGGCAGATCAGCTTCTTTCTTGCCATCCGAAACCGTTGACACCACTTTTCAGGATAGAACCAAAGAAGGAGCTATCATTCGCCTGGTGCCCACGGCAAGTACCACCTGGAAGGGACTGCGAGTGAAAGTGGGTGCAGGAATTTATCTGGATGTGCGCGGCGAAAAAACCGGCCACTTCTACCCGTTGGCCGAAGTAAGCTACAACATGCTCAATGGGGTCATAGTGCCATTCGCAGGAATTAAGGGAAATATGGAGCCAACCACCTACTTGTCGTTGTATCGTCAGAACCCGTTCATTCAAACCTTCCCCAACCTAAAGAATCTCAATAACAAACTCGATGCATTCGTCGGAATCGGTGGCGCTATTTCACGTTCACTCAGCTACAAGGCCGGATTCAACTATCGCAAATTTGACAACTTCGCCTACTTCATCAACGATAGCATCACCTCAATAACCAACACCTACATCACTCGCGGAAATGTATTCACGGTCGTGTATGAAGACCTGACTTCCTATAACATCTTCGGTGAACTTGCACTCTATGCCGGAGAAAAATGGAAGGCCAACGGTCGCCTCGACTTGTTCAAATACACCACCGAAATCTCCAACTACGCATGGCACCAACCCAACATGCGCATCATGGTAAACGGACAATACAACATGAGGAATAAGTTTATCATCAGCACCGATCTCTTCTATGTCGGAACTCGCTGGGCCAAATCAACCATGACACTTACGGGAGTTGAAGACGGAACCTACAACCATTCGGATAAATCGTTTGAGTATAAACTGAAAGGATTTATTGACGCCAACTTCAAGGTTGAGTATCGCTATAACAAACGCTTGTCGGCTTGGGTGCAAATCAATAATGCATTCGGCTTGAAATACCAGCGCTGGGGAAATTATCCGGTGCAGCAGGTTGTGGCGACGCTTGGAGCGACCTACGCTTTTTAAATAGTGGCGAATGGCGAGTGGCGAATGACGAGTGGCGAGTGGCGAATGGCGAATGGTCGCTTCCTGAGCGAAGCCGAAGCCAGAGCAGAATTTAAATTGAAGTCATTCGTTTGCACTGATGATAGGTACCTGCCTCATTGCTTACCGTAAGCTCATAGACATAATGTGCCTGTGGCAAATTGAGTACGGGTAAATCCACCGCGAACGTGTGATCTCCCGCTGGCAATTCGACGGGCTCCACTAAGGCCACTCGCTTGCCCTGTATATCATAAAGCCCAAGCGAAACGGTGGCTGCATTCATCAAAACAAATGGTATAGAAGTTTCAGACTCAAATGGATTAGGGAAATTTTGTCCAAGCACAAACTGCCCTCCTGTTATGCGTTCTTCATTCGTTACCCCCAATACCGCGAGATCGGGCACTGCGAGTTCCAGGAAACTATCCCACGATTGGCTTTGTTCATCATACGTCAGACTCGCAACCTGACCTGCAGTTCCATCAGCAAAAGAACCATCCGATGAAGCCGGAACAGGATCAAGGCCCCAGGTAGTATAGGGAGCCTGCGAATGAATGATGTTCTTTTCCGCTTGCGGATACGTGAACTGAGTAATCTTCACGGAAGTTCCATTGATTTTCACCTGAAGATGCACATGCGTAACTCTACCCGGATACCAACCCGGGAAAATGGTAGTGAATTCAACCTCACCATTGGCATCCGTGAGTGCTCTTCCCCTCAACCAGTTCTGACCGGTAGCATTCAATACAATGTGGCCCGATGTATTATAGCCACTGTAATTTCCATTCACATTGCAATGCCAAGCCGAAACTTCAGCATTTTCAATAGGCGTGCAATCTGAGGTTCGCAATACACGGAACTTCATACGATGCAGTTGACCGGGTTGTTCCTCGCGCATATCCGTTCTGAACGTAGCGGCCATTTGCCCGGGAAGTATCACAAAAGGACCTGCAATCTCTGTCCGAATAACATCGCACGATTGACCGCGGCCACTCACCAAAAGACCGGCACCGAGAGCGCCGAGACTCATCAAAAATTCCTTTCTCTCCATACATCAAATAAACGAAAAAACAGAAGACATACACAATCCAAAGGAGGATGTCGACGACAAATGGAAATGAATACGGCCTAAGCTATTGAACGCACGGCATCAGCAGCATTTTGCCATGTTGTAAAAGTGGTTTCAGATAATTAAAGCTCCCACGACTGAAGGCGTGGGCTCAGTTGCCTTTACCCACGACGAATGCATGAAAAATAGCTTGTTCTCAATTACGCCAAAAAGCGACTTCGGCGACCGCATGAAACCCCACTAAAATCAGCACTTCCAGAACCCGCTAAAATTGTGAAAAAATAGATGCTTTTTCCCTTGTTTTTAGTGGAATTCCACCCCTCGTCCGTTGTATATTCGTGCACCTCAAAAAAAGCCCGTTTCAATCGGTCTTTTGCGGGCTAAATCACCTCAATTCTAATTCGTATTAAAAAGTGGAAGAAAGCACAGTTATGAGCGAAGAAACCAAGTTAGCGACGGGCTATACAGCCGCCAATATTCAAAGTCTGGAAGGAATGGAACACGTGCGCATGCGTCCGTCAATGTACATCGGCGATACCGGTGTGCGCGGATTGCACCACCTGGTATACGAGGTGGTCGACAACTCCATCGACGAAGCATTGGCAGGTCACTGCGATACCGTTTTCGTGAGCATCAACGAAGACAACTCCATTACCGTCAGCGACAATGGTCGTGGTATTCCGACCGATTTGCACGAGAAAGAAAAAGTGTCGGCCTTACAAGTTGTTATGACCAAAATCGGAGCCGGCGGTAAATTCGATAAGGGATCTTACAAAGTATCCGGTGGTTTGCACGGTGTGGGTGTAAGCTGCGTTAACGCACTCTCCACGCATCTGCATGCAATCGTTTACCGCGATGGTAAAATAACCGAACAGGAATACAGCATCGGCAAACCACTCTATCCGGCGCGTGAAGTAGGGCCAACCGACAAACGCGGAACAACCGTAACCTTCAAGCCGGACGCTTCGATATTCGACATCACCGAATACAACTATGTAACGCTCGCTACTCGCCTGCGCGAACTTTCATTCCTCAACAAAGGCATCAAGCTTTCACTCACCGATAAGCGCGAACTGAACGAGGATGGAACACCCAAATCAGAAATCTTCTTTTCGGAAAACGGACTGGAAGAATTCGTGAAATTCTTGGATGAAACGCGTCCGCCTATCATCCAGAAGATCATTCACATGGAACGCACCGACGGAGATATCCCCGTAGAAGTGGCCATGATCTACAACGATTCATACAACGAGAATATACACTCGTATGTAAACAATATCAACACACACGAAGGTGGTACACACCTCAGTGGTTTCCGTCGTGGTCTTACCACTACACTCAAGAATTTCGCTGAGAAAAGCGGATTGCTCGAGAAACTGAAAATAGAAATCTCGCCCGACGACTTCCGCGAAGGATTGACCGCAGTTGTATCCGTGAAGGTGGCTGAACCTCAGTTCGAGGGTCAAACGAAAACCAAACTCGGAAACAAAGAAGCCGTTGCTCCCGTGAGTCAGGTAGTGAGCGAAATGCTGGAAGCTTACCTCGAAGAAAATCCGAGCGATGCCAAGCAGATCGTACAAAAGGTTGTGCTCGCAGCACAAGCGCGTCACGCAGCGAAGAAAGCACGTGAAATGGTGCAACGCAAAGGCGTTGGCGGCGGCGGTGGATTGCCCGGCAAACTAGCAGACTGTGCAGAGAAAGATCCGGTTAAATCCGAGCTGTTCCTCGTCGAGGGTGACTCGGCCGGTGGTACTGCCAAGCAAGGCCGCGATAGAAACTTTCAAGCTATTCTGCCACTGCGAGGAAAAATCCTCAACGTGGAGAAAGCCCAACAGCACAAGATTTTCGAGAACGAAGAAATTCGCAACATGTACACCGCACTCGGTGTAACCATCGGCACGGAAGACGATTCGAAAGCGCTCAACCTAGCTAAATTGCGTTATCACAAAATCGTAATCATGTGCGATGCCGACATCGACGGTTCACACATCGAAACACTCATTCTCACGTTCTACTTCCGCCACATGAAAGAACTCATTGAGCGCGGACACATTTACATCGCTACACCTCCACTCTATTTGGTAAAGAAGGGCAACAAGGCAGAATACGCCTGGAACGATGAGCAGCGCGATGCGTTGATTCAGGAAATGAAAGGCGCTTCGGATTCCAATGTAAACGTGCAACGTTATAAGGGTCTTGGAGAAATGAACGCCGAACAGTTGTGGGAAACCACCATGAATCCGGCCAACCGCACACTCCGTCAGGTAACCATCGAAAACGCAGCCGCTTGCGACCACATCTTCTCGATGCTCATGGGCGACGAAGTGCCACCACGCCGTGCTTTCATTGAAGCAAATGCGAAGTATGCGAAGATTGACGCGTAGTTAGTGGCGATGGGTGATGTGCGATAGAAATTGGGGTGTTGCCTGAGCGAAGTCGAAGGCGGTTATGATTCATTTGCATTTAGACTGGCATGCGCACGCAATGAACCGCAGCCATTCTATGTTGTTATGGATATGATGTTATCCTCCATGAAAATCTCATCCATTTATCTTGCGCTCCTCGCAACCTTGAGCGCATGTTCGCAAACCAACAACAACCCTAAAAAAATCGACTTACCTGCTATGAATCCAACTTCCGACACTGTTGAAATCGCCACGTTCGGCGCTGGTTGCTTTTGGTGTGTTGAAGCGGTTTACCAGCAGGTGAATGGTGTGTTGAAAGTAGAAAGCGGTTATGCCGGCGGACAAATAAAAAACCCAAGCTACAAGGAAGTTTGCACAGGCAGAACAGGTCACGCTGAAGTTTGTCAGATTACGTTCGACCCGCGCGTAGTTTCATACAACCAACTTCTCGAGGTCTTCTTCGGAACACACGATCCCACAACACTCAATCGGCAGGGTGGCGACGTGGGCACGCAATACCGTTCATCCATCATGTATCACAGCGATGCGCAGAAAGCCTCGGCGGAGTTGGCCATTCAAGCAGCCAACGCCAGCGGCAACTGGTCTGATCCTGTAGTTACCGAAGTAGTAGCGGCCGACACTTTCTACCGCGCCGAAGACTATCACATGGATTACTTCAATCTGCACGGTGAGCAACCGTATTGCCAGATGGTAGTTCGTCCGAAAGTCGAGAAATTCAAGAAGACGTTTTCCGAGTATCTAAAAAAGTAAGCTTACTTCATGGTGCGGTTGGGGCGAATGATAATCTCGCTGATTACCCCACCGGCAGAAGCTTCGATAGCATGCAGTATCTGTTGAGCTATCATCTCGGGGCGCAGTCCTGCAGCAAAATAGTCTTTGTACTGATCGAGCATTTGTGCGTTGCTGGTGCTATTGATGAACGGAGTGTCGACCGAGCCCGGGCTAATCGTTGTTACACGCAGCTTGTCGGGCAATTCCAGTCGTATACTGTCGCTAATGGCGATGAGCGCATGCTTCGTCGCACAGTAAACTCCCGAGTTAGGAAACACCTGGTGTGAAGCCAGTGAACCCAGGTTGATGACGTGTCCGCGCGCTTCGATCAACGAAGGCAATGCCACGTGCAAGCAATTCAACACGCCCTTCACATTCACATCGACCATGGTGTGCCACTCTTCAATCTTTCCGCCTACCAGTGTATCGAAATACCCCAGCCCTGCATTGTTGATGAGCACATCGATTTGTCCGAACGTATCGACAAACTGCTGAACAGACGATTGCACCTCTTCATAGCGCGTTACATCGCAGGTCAACACAAGACATCGATCGCCCAGCTCTGCAGCCAACGCATTCAGCTTGTCGGTGCTGCGTGCCATCAACCCCAACTTATATCCTCTCGCATGCAGCATGCGCGCAGAAGCGGCGCCTATACCCGAGCTCGCCCCGGTGATGAGAATGTTTTTCATGGTGCAAAGATGGGGAAATTGGAAGGGCGGGGGGCATAGTATTCCTCTAACCTATTCCCTTCACGAATAATCATTTCAAACAGTAGGTAACAGCTTTGCATCTGCATTGCTCCGATAGAGTTTAAACGCAATAAATCTATATGGAACTATCAAAAAAATGTTCCAGCTTCATCGATCAATGTGTCCTAA
>JBILCQ010000039.1:0-12522 GCA_044353065.1 Flavobacteriales bacterium
ACACAACAACGACGAAGTGGTTGTTGCCAAAGTGAAAGAGTTTATAGATACTTTAAATATTCAATTAATACAGCAAAACAATGCCCTGCGGTAAAAAAAGAAAGCGCCATAAGATGGCCACACACAAAAGAAAGAAGCGTTTGAGAAAGAACCGCCACAAGAAGAAAGTACGCTAGTAATTTCTTCCGTGTGCTGCTGAGCGTTCTGCAGCTCAACAGTAATCCATTCAGGGTGGTAGCTCTGCGCTTCCACCTGTTTTCTATTTTCTCAATATTCCGGTTTTGACGGGTAACATCGAACTCATTATCAATTCTACTTCTACGGGAGTGGAAATTGCTTTGCTCAAAGAGAAGGTCCTTATTGAACTCCACCGCGAACAGCGCAACCAGGAGTATGCAGTAGGCGACGTATACCTTGGTAAGGTCAAAAAGATATTGCCTCATCTCAATGCATGCTTTGTAGATGTAGGATATAGTAAAGATGCCTTCCTTCATTATCTCGATCTCGGACCTCAGTTCGCTTCGCTCAATGCATTCGCCCGTAAAACGGCTGCAGGCGAGCAGCGCACTGCTGAGCTTATGGGATTTCAGATGCAACCGGATATTAAAAAAGAAGGGAAGATTAAGGATGTAGTTGGACAAGGTTATGTGATTCCCGTGCAGGTAGCGAAAGAGCCCATATCGCAGAAAGGCCCTCGACTGACCTCGGAAGTGACCATTGCGGGACGGTACCTTGTGCTGGTGCCGTTTTCGAACAAGATTTCACTATCGGGTCGAATTACAGACGATGATGAACGTGATCGTTTGCGAAAACTGATCAGCAGCATTCGTCCGCAAAACATGGGAGTCATCATCCGCACGCAAGCCGAAGGCACGAGCGTGTCGGAACTCGATCAGGATTTGCAAGACCTTGTTAAACGTTGGGAAGAGTTGCACAAAAACATGCGTTCGGCAAGAGCCCCTCAGCGTGTATTGGGCGAAATCAACAAGACGACCTCGATTCTACGCGACATTCTCAACGATAATTTCACGGCAATACACGTCAACGATGATGCTGTTGCATCTGAAGTGAAGGCTTTCTTGAAAACCTTCAATCATCAAGAAAGCATCGTCAAGATGCATCGCAGCACCGATTTGTTCGACGCGTTCAGCATTCACCGACAAATCAAACAAAGCTTCGGGAAGCAGGTAAACCTGAAGAGCGGAGCATACCTTATCGTTGAGCATACCGAAGCCATGCACGTTATCGACGTGAACAGCGGTAATCGCAAAAACTCAACTGTAGTCAATCAGGAAGAGAACGCGCTACAAACCAACGTAGAGTGTGCTCGAGAAGTAGCCCGCCTGCTTCGCCTTCGGGATATGGGCGGTATTATCTGCATCGATTTCATCGACATGCAAAACAAAGACAATCAGCGCAAGCTGAGTGATGTGCTGCGCGATGCGATGAAAGAAGATAAGGCCAAACACAATGTGCTTCCACCAAGCCGCTTCGGCGTAGTAGAAATCACGCGCGAGCGTGTGAAGCCGGTCACCAAAGTTGTTACCACCGAGAAATGTCCTAGCTGCGACGGCAAAGGCACGATTCAATCGTCGCTGCTATTCACCGAAGAAATTGAAAACAACATTCGCTTCCTGTCTGAGGAAGGCACACACAAGCAACTGCGCTTGGCCGTGCACCCCATGGTAGAAGCTTACCTAAACCGCGGGTTCTTCTCCAACATCACAAAGACTTGGAGCAAGAAGTACAAAATCAAATTGCGCGTAGAACCATCCACCAGTGCAGCATTGCTGGAGTATCACATCTTTGATAAGGACGGGGAAGAGGTGAGCCTCTAATGACTAGTGACGATTGACTAATGACTAATGGCGAGAACGAGTGACTGAAATTTGATGTCCACTTGGTGGTTCATGTTAAGTCAACAGATCAATTAATTCTATTCGCCCATTGAAGGTTTACTAACGCAAATACGCGACGAAGTGCTTTTCTACAACGCTGCTTAATGCTGCGATATTTAGATGATCACTCACTTCCGCCGCATCACGTACACTTCCGTCTTTCATTAATATCCGAATGACGTCATACTGACTGTTGTAAGCGCGATTGTCGACACTCGATCGTATTACAAAATACTCCGCCTCTTCTTTTGTAAAACCTTGTTTCGTCGCTATGCGCTCTACCTCATTGATTATGCGCTCTTGTGAAAATGGCTCGCGCTGTATCTCGATTTTAAATAAACTTCTATTGACGAGATTTGTCGCCAATATTGAAAGAACCCGATCATCGTGATGCTGCCAAACTTTCAAAGCAGCAGCAATATCAAAATCATCAAGGGAAGCATAATGCTGCAGCGCTTCAGGTTTTGAAATTAGTTCTTCCTGCTTCACTTGGTTATAAAGGAAGTAATGAAGTGCAGGCGAGCAATGCAATGAAGCGCCAGAACGTGCAAGGACTTGAGCTCTGCGCAACGCATTAACCAGCATAAACTCCGCACTCAACACGGTTTTATGCAAGTACACTTGCCAGTACATGAATCGTCTTGCTACTATGAATTTCTCGATACTGTAAATCCCCTTTTCCTCCACCACCAGCTGATCATCAACCACATCGAGCATCTTCAAAATACGTTCGCTACCCACCTGCCCTTCTACCACGCCGCTAAAGAAACTGTCGCGTGCCAAGTAGTCAAGTCGATCCATGTCGAGCTGACTGCTCACCAACTGATGCAAAAACTTCTTGGGGTATTCGTTATTGAAAATGGCAATGGCCATAGCGAGCTTCCCATTGAAATGCTCATTCAGCCGATTCATCATGAGCGATGAAATGCGCTCATGGTGCACTTCGCTTGCAATCGTATATTCCAGTGCGTGGCTGAATGGCCCGTGACCGATGTCATGTAATAGAATTGCACATAGCAACGACACCTCTTCTTCGTCTGTGATTTCGTTGCCCTTCAAACGCAACTCATCAATCGCATTTTGCATGAGGTGCATAGCACCGATAGCATGTTGAAAACGATTGTGCAACGCTCCGGGATAAACCAAATGTGACAAACCCAACTGCGCAATTCGGCGCAAACGCTGAAACCATGGATGGTTAATGAGTTCCAGAATGAATGCGTGCCGAATGGAAATGAACCCGTAAACAGGGTCGTTTATAATCTTACGTTTGAGTGCCAACGAAAATAGTTTTGGATGGCAAAAATATCCAATGATTTACGGAGTTAGTCCAAAATGTCTTTCATCGTAGATTTGAACAGGCTATAACCCCTACATATATTCAATTCATGGCAAGTGAACGCATTCTTTGGGCCGACGACGAAATCGATTTGCTCAAACCCCACATACTCTTTTTACAACAGAAAGGCTATGAAGTAGTGACCGTCAACAATGGCGCAGAAGCAATTGAAAAAGCCCGTGAAAGTTTTTTCGACATCGTTTTTCTCGATGAAAATATGCCCGGTATAAACGGACTTTCTGCTCTTCAGAAAATCAAAGATATCGATCCAACACTTCCTGTAGTGATGATTACGAAGAGCGAGGAAGAACAGATCATGGAAGATGCCATCGGGTCGAAGATTGCAGACTATCTGATCAAGCCCGTTAACCCCAATCAGATTTTGCTTTCGCTTAAAAAGAATCTGAATGAAAAGCGATTGGTGAGCGAGAAAACCACCAACGACTACCGCCAAGAGTTTCGTGAAATTGCCATGCGATTAGGAGATAAGATGAATCCGGATGAATGGTCAGAATTTTATAAGAAACTGGTGCGATGGAGTCTGGAACTTTCCGATTCACAAGACGAGGGTATGGCTGAAATTTTTCGCACCCAACGTATCGAAGCCAATGAGCAATTCGCCAAGTTCATCAAGAACAACTACACCTCGTGGCTGAAGAATACAGCGCAAGCGCCAGTTATGTCGCACACGCTGGTGAAGAACAAAGTCGCTCCTATACTGAAAGAATCGAATGATACCGTCTTCATGGTTGTCATCGACAATTTACGTTTCGATCAGTGGCGCGTGATTCAGCCGAAGTTGAAAGAATACTTCCGTCCCGAAAGCGAAGATATTTTTTACGCTATACTTCCAACGGCTACTCACTACGCTCGTAACGCGCTTTTTGCCGGTCTGATGCCAAGTGAAATCGAACGAATGCATCCGAATCTATGGCTCAATGAAGATGACGAAGGTGGCAAGAACATGCATGAAGAAGAACTCATGGCCGCGCAACTCAAGCGCCTTGGATTTGACTTCAAATGGAGCTACAATAAAATCACCAACCTCAACGCAGGCAAGAAACTCAACGATTCGTTCAGCAACCTCATGAACAACAAGCTGAATGTAATTGTCTACAATTTCGTTGATATGCTGAGCCACGCGCGCACAGAAATGGAGGTCATCAAAGAGTTGGCAGACGACGAACCGGCATATCGCAGCATTACATCATCTTGGTTCGACCATTCGCCGCTACTTGATATTCTGAAGAAAGTGTCTGAAAATAATTGTACGCTTATTATTACCACAGACCATGGAACGATACGCGTAGAAAATCCCGTTAAGGTTGTAGGCGATCGCAATACGAACAGTAATCTTCGCTACAAAGCAGGAAAAAACCTTAACTACAATCCCAAAGAGGTTTTCGAAGTGCGCAACCCGGCCGATATTTTCTTGCCAAAAGTGAATGTCAGCACAGCATACGTCTTTGCTCAAAACAGCGACTTCTTTGTTTACCCCAACAACTATAATCAGTTTGTGCATTTCTACGAAAACACCTTCCAACACGGAGGAATTTCGATGGAAGAAATTCTAATCCCATTCTGTGTCATGCATTCGAAGTAATCATTAATAAAAATGAAACAATCACTCTTACCCATCGTCCTTGTGGCTTCTTTATTTACAAGCTGCAACAACCAAAAAGAATCAACCGAAGTTCCACTCATGACCATCCAACAATACCCCGCCACTGCGAAAGAAGAGAAAACACTCGACTTCTTCGGCACTTCCGTTTCTGACCCTTACATGTGGTTGGAAAACGATACAGCCGCGAATACCGAAGCGTGGGTAAACGAGCAAATAGCACTGACTTCCGGCTACCTCGACAGCATTCCATTCCGTCAAAAAATCAAAGACCGATTTACGGAGCTCTTCAATTTCGAAAAAGTCGGAGCACCAATGAAAGCAGGCGATTATTACTTCATGTTTCGCAACAGTGGATTGGAGCCGCAAGGAAAATATTTCGTTCGAAAAGGTGAAACAGGAGCTGAGGAAGTGTTTCTGGATGTGAACGCACTTTCAACAGAAGGCACTACTGCCGCAAGTTTACTGGGTGCCGACGATTCAAACCGTTTCATGGCTGTTTCGGTGAATGAAGCAGGAAGCGACTGGGGTCGTATTGAGATATTTGATATTGCTACGAAAACCCGTTTGTCTGATCGACTCGAGTGGGTCAAATTCAGTGGTGCTACTTGGTACAAAGACGGCTTCTTCTACAATCGATATCCGGCCCCGGAAAAAGGAAAAGAACTCAGCGGCAACAACGAGTATCACATGGTGTATTATCACAAATTGGGGACCGACCAAACGCAGGATCAGCTTGTTTACCGCGACAATGAGAGACCGCACATGTACAACATGATCAGTGCTACGGAAGACAAGAAGTTCCTAATTCTGAATGCCGCTCCCGGCACGGATGGTTGGGAGGTATGGATTAAAAACCCGGAGGATACACAAGGAAAATTCAAACCACTGTTTACGGATATTTCACTTCACAATTCTATAGTAGAAAGCACACCGGATGGACAGTTGCTCATGCATACCGATGCCGGTGCTTCACGCTATCGATTAGTGCAAGTTGACCCCAACAATCCGGCCATGGAAAACTGGAAGGAAATCGTACCACAAAACGACATGATGCTTCAGGGCGTTTCAACTTGTGGGGGCAAACTGTTTTTAAGCTACCTCGATCGCGCCAATACCCGCATCTTCGTTTGCAACTACGATGGATCGGATAAAAAAGAAATTGCCATGCCCGATAAAACCGGTTCAGCAGGTGGCTTCTCCGGCAAACGCGATGAAAAATCATGTTTCTATTCTTTCACTTCATTCACGTATCCAACCTCGATCTACAAGTACGATATTGAAACAGGAAAGTCAGAAGAATACTACACCATCAGCGTGAAGTTCGAGCCATCTGCTTACGAAAGCAAGCAGATCATGTATAAGAGCAAAGACGGCACAGAAGTTCCCATGTTCATCGTGCATAAGAAAGGCATCAAACTCGACGGCAACAATCCCACACTGCTTTATTCCTATGGTGGTTTCTCCATTCCAATGCAGCCGGGCTTTTCTTCATCGCGTATCATCTTGCTTGAAAACGGCGGTGTATTTGCCATGCCTTGCATCCGCGGAGGAAATGAATTTGGCGAAGAATGGCACAAAGGCGGTATGCTCGAAAACAAGCAAAACGTATTCGATGACTTCATTGCTGCAGCGGAATACCTGATTAGTGAAAAATACACCTGCAGTGAAAAGCTAGCCATCAACGGTGGTTCCAACGGTGGTCTATTAGTAGGCGCATGCATGACACAGCGCCCCGAACTATTTGGAGTAGCAATGCCTGAAGTAGGAGTTCTCGATATGTTACGCTATCATCTCTTCACGGTAGGTAAAGGATGGATTCCTGAATATGGTTGTGCCGATAGTTCAAAAACAGCATTTGATTATTTAATCAAATACTCTCCCTATCACAACTTGAAGAAAGGCACAAATTATCCGGCCACGATGGTCTTTACAGCTGACCACGACGACCGTGTAGTTCCTGCGCACAGCTTCAAATTTGCTGCACGACTCCAAGAGTATCATAATGGGAAAGAGCCTGTGCTAATTCGTATTCAAAAAAGTGCTGGTCATGGCGCGGGAATGAGCACCAATCAAGTAATTGATGCAGTAGCCGATCGTTATGCCTTCATGCTATACAACATGCACATCTCCCTATAATCCTATACTCCTAAAACCCAATGAAAAAACAACTCCTAACACTTTTAGCAATCGCCCTTTGCTCCTTCTCCGAAGCACAATACCAAGTAGTCACGATAGTCGAATCAATTGTTCCAGGCGGCGTTGGTCGTTCCAGAATGATCGAAAACACATCTCCCATCGACCACAATGCATTTACTACAAGTCGCACGGATGGCAAAGATTCTAAACAAGGAGACATTGATCGCGGCGACATTAAGGTGAGTAGTTTCAAGGAAACTAAAATGCTCAACTTCTTCAGTATGGTTGGTATTAATTTCCAAAACATCGCTTCCAACGACGCCATCATTACTTCTAAATTGAATGAAATGGATAGTCAAGGATACGAATTGGCATTCGTTACAAGCGGAGTTGAGAGCGATGCCGGTAAAGAGGACGGTAACGGCATTTTCGTTACGCGCCTATACTTCCGAAAAAAATAATTGCTCTTGCGAAGAAATGGAGCCCGCTTGTGCGGGCTCTTTTTTTATGGGAACTTCCCAAATTTCGAGCGATAAAAATCGATTTGTTGATTGAGTTCAATTTGCAGTTCCGGATATTCCTTCAATAATTGAGTGAGCAATCGAAAGCAGATATAGCGGACAGCCAGGTCTTGGCGCTCATCCGTTACCCAGTTCATCGCAACCATAATTAATTGGTCGGCAAATAATTTATCGAGCGCAATTCCTTCAAAACAACGCAGTAGCTCACGTTTAACACCTCCGACAGTTTCAAGCTCCAAGCATTCAAGTAAACAAGCATAATGAGGTCTGAGCGAATGAGGATTAATCGCGCCTACTCCTGAAAGCACCCAAGAACCCTTCATGCGCTGTGTCTTGGAGCCGGATTGAATCAGCCCAATCAACTCTCCAAACATTTCGGTATCGTGCAAAACAAGCGAGACTGTATGATCCCGATCAACCCGCCCCATTCCAACAACCAGGTAGTCTTGTAGTTTCATTGCAAAAACAAAGCGCATCTTTCGATGCGCCTTCATATCTAATTCTTGTTCGGTTTGGAATTCGTCGGTTTTGATTTACCGGCTGAGTTCAATCGTTTCTTGGCCGGAGCCTCGTCTTCGTCTTCATACTCGGTTTCCTTCAAAGGAGCGGAAGTATCACTTCCATTTTCCAGACGATTCAAGAGGTCTTCCAATTGTTCAGCTCCGAGAGACTTAGCAATAATCTTCTTGTCCTTGTCCATCAAATAAACTTTCGGTGTGCTATTTACATCCCAGTATTGATGGAAATTCAAGCTTTGAAGAGTTGTCTTACCACCGTAAATTAGCTTTGTTGCTGAATCTTGCGTCATGATAAATTGATTGCGCGAAACATTCTTGAATTCAAGGTTTTCGTCACGAACAAATTTCTTCCATTTGTCAACTTCCATATTGTTGTGCACGGCAAAAACTTCCAGTCCCTTCGACTTCCAACGCTTGTAAAGGTCATTGATTTTAGGAAGCTCCTTCTTACAGTGACCGCAAGTTGCCTCCCATATCACCAGCAGCGTATATTTTGAATTAATCGCATGCATAGATTGCCAAACGTTGTTTGTATCGGGCAGAATAATGTTTAATCCTGTTTCACCGCACAAACAATTCCGCTTTCCATCAGCCGATTCTTTCATTTCCTTGATTTTATCTTCCTTCACCCAATCACACAGGCCTTTGGTGTAATAGTTATCAATCATGTATACGAAACCACGATCCATACACATAATCTTGGCTGTTTCAAAATTGTAGGTGAACTGATGCACGATGTATTTGAAACCGTCCTTATTACCACCAACTGCGGCTACCAATTTTTGCACTTCCGTAATCATCGTGTCGGGAATCTGGGGAAGCACTTGCGTAATGTATTTTTCCACTAACTTGTGATAGGCCTGGTCGCGAATCATGCGAGGGTCTGTTAAATCAATATTATCGAAATAGTGATTTCGGTAATAGAGATACTGCCACAACTTCTTACCATCGGCCGAAGAGTCTGCCGGGGCATCTGGCACTTCAATATCCATCGACATCTTGATAAGCTTGCTTACGAGTAGTTCGGGATTCTTCGCTATTAAATCCTTTTGGTAATTCACGACAGCATCATTCATGGCCTTGAGCTGCTCTCGAAATGGCTTTTTCTCTTCTTCCGTCTTGGTAGAATCCTGTAAAGCAGCATCAATAGGCTGGCGCGAGCGCATTTTCTCAGAAATAAATTTCACATAGTCGAAGAATATCTGATTATTCTTCGATTTCTTAACCTTTATGGCATCAATTCTACAATCGGGCGTGAAATCAAATTCGATTTCTTCTTCGTCAACAACGATGTCCATGCGGCTTTGGTTATTGACCACGATTGCATACTTGCCACACTCATTGTATGGTTTTCCGTCAAAAGCGAAATTCCCCTTACTATCCACCATCGCTGTGTCGTTGTAGTAAAGTTTATTACCGTAATAATTGGCCAAATAGATGGAGGTATCTTTCAAACCCTCGATATGACCTTTGATTTTGTATTTGCTTTGTGCAGAAACTGTAAACGCCGCGAGGAGCGTTGCGATGAAAAGAGTACTTTTCAGAATCACCATTCTCATAGTTCGTGTTTTAAAAAATTACCGGAATGCAACAAGTAAAATTGAATCATTAAGCGGTGCAAACTTAACATTTCATTTTGCCAAAGATTGCAAGACCCCTGGCAACAACTATTCCGAAATGCTCTACTCGTTAAACTATTCCGTTGGGTGGTAAAATTAAGATGACCGTATCCAAACATTCAACACCTAAATGCGAGAATGTTGAGCAAGCAATTTTTCAATCTCCGCCTGAAAAGCAATGTGTTTGTTCTTAGCGTACCAGCCATGTAGCTCTTGCTTTCGAACAGAATCGTCCAATCCATCTTCTTTCATCCGGTTCATCAAGTCAGCTGCCTCTTTGGGTCTTGGCCCCCACTTCCAAATTAACTCACCCATTGAATCCAAACAAATCCAAATAGGAATTGCCCTCGAACCATTCGTTAGAAAGTGGTCCATAAACTCCGGGTATTCGTCGCGTAGAACATATTGGGTCGTTATGCTCGGATTCAAGGATGCCAACTTCTCAATCACAGGCAACTGTTGTGCAGCATCTCCGCACCAGCCCTCTGTAATCACGATCCATTGAAGGGGTGATTTCCAATCTGAGATCTTCTTGGCAAGCACCGCGTTTGGAGCGAAGGTCTTATCCCAGCGGTGCATTCGATGCATATTCAACTTAGTATACTCAAGCAGCGATTCCGACTGCTCCACACCCGTAACTTTGCCAATCTCAATCAATTCATGTATCAAGTGCTGATATTCAGCATACGAATATGTTTTTTGCGGAACTTCTATTTTCATGTCGTGGTTTGAATCCTGCTTTAGAATTCGAAGGCGGCTAAATTGGCTTAAAAACTTTTATTCTAATAATGACAAACATCACAACTCACCTTCGCAAGATGCCAACCTCAGTGAATGAACATGGTATGGCGGCATATGAATTATCATTTGTGAACATTCTCGAAAGCGAGGGTGGAACATCAATCAATGAATGGGTGGGTAAGAATATCAAAATTCAGTTTACCGGTAATATTCACTGCGTAGCAACCGGAAAAAAAATAAAAAAAACCTTTGGTGAAGGATTAAGCTATGAAGCATTTCTTACTTCACCTTTTAGTTGCCCCAGCATTGTTCACCCCGAATTAAGCCGAATTCATGAAGGAATTGCCCTACGTGATTACGAATGGGAACAAAAACACCACAATCAGCCACACTTTGTTTATCTCTCTCGAACCAGTAGCATCAAAGTAGGAGTAACAAAAAGCACCAATCTTCTCTCTCGTTGGGTCGACCAGGGAGCAACCGAGGGCATAAGAATGGCGGAAACACCCTATCGTCAGCTAGCAGGCAAGATTGAAGTAATGCTGAAAGAATACCTCGCCGATAAAACCGCATGGCAGAGCATGCTAAAAGGTGAGTGTGCTGATGATGGACATCTACTTGAGAAAAAAAATCAGATGCTGGAGTTATTTCCGGAAAATTTACATGGTTTCATTGACGACAATGATGGAGTCCAGCATATTAGCTATCCCGTATTGCAGCTACCACAAAAACCAAAGTCCATCAAACTCGACACGACTCCTGAATTGGAAGGACAACTGCTGGGAATTAAAGGACAATACTGGTTACTGGACAATGATCGGGTTATCAATATCCGTTCACATTCCGGATATGAAGTAAATGTTATTTGCTCTTGACAAAAAGCAATTATTTGATTTTTTTCTTGGTTGCTAAGCTGAAAGGTCTATATTTGTCAAGACTACTCTTCTTTCAACAATATGTTTTCTAATGTGGTCCATGTTTGTTGGAGTTCGCAGTTGTCTAATATTTTAATCAACAAACAGTTTTAAAAATGAACATTTTTGTTTCAGGGCTGAATTACAGCATGTCGAGCGAAGAGCTTGGCGAAGTTTTCTCAAGTTATGGTGCCGTGGCTTCTGCCAAGGTAGTGACTGACCGTGCAACCGGTCGTTCACGTGGTTTTGGCTTCGTAGAAATGCCTTCAGAAGATGAAGGTCGTGCGGCAATCGCACAATTGGATCAGACAGAAGTATCTGGTCGTAAAATCAATGTAAAGGAAGCTGAAGAGCGTCCTCGCAGCAACGATCGTCCACGTAGCAACTTCGGTGGCGGCGGTGGTGGTCGTCGTGAAGGTGGTTTTAAGCCACGTTTCAACCGCGACAATGATGGCGGTTACGATCGTGGCAATCGTTACTAAGCAATCGATTACCTTAGATACAAAAAGGGCCGCATCTGCGGCCCTTTTTCGTGCTTAGTGTCTTCTTGTAGCGGGGGGGGGGCACGATCCCCCGACCTCATGATTATGAATCATGCGCTCTAACCAGCTGAGCTACCCCGCCAATTTTGAGGGCGCAAATATAGTCACTTTCGCGAGCTTCAAAAACATGGGCAAAAAAACTTCGAACGACCCATAAAAAAACTTATTCTTGCATAACTATACCTGAACCAAATTCCATGGCTAAAAAACCAATAGAACTCGAATACATTCTTCGAACTTCCGATACAATCCTATATAACTGTATGGCTAACCCGAGCGGACTAGAAGAGTGGTTTGCTCCGCAAGTACATATCCGTGGTGACGTATACACATTCATATGGGAAGGGGAAGAACGAAAAGCACAGCTTATAGCCAAGAAAAAAGAACAAATGGTTCGATATCAATGGCTGGATGAATCAGACAAGGAAACCAACTTCTTTGAGTTACGAATCAAGATAGATGAGATGACCGGTGAACTTGCCTTGCTTGTTTTCGACTTTGCCGATGAAGGGGAAGAAGATGATCAGAAAATGCTGTGGGATGAAGCCGTTCATGAGTTGAAGCGTCACATTGGCGGTTAATCATTGGAAGTGAATAAAAAGCTATTCTTATGAAGAATTTCCTAGTTTCTATTTTATGCGCCCTCACTATGATAGCAAGAGGTCAGCAA
>JBILCQ010000249.1:0-3682 GCA_044353065.1 Flavobacteriales bacterium
TTGGAAGTGGTGCCTGCTGCTGCGGCAGATGCCTCAACCTCGGTGAAGAGTTACTCTCTGCCTCCTGCCAAAAGCGGCTGCAAGTACATAGATGCCGAGAACGCCGGAAGTCTCATTCAACTGTTACATGACGAGGCAAAAGCCATCTAAAGTCTAACCTTAAGATTTCAAGAAAATGTCAGTTCTTATATACGCAGAAAATCAAAACGGAAAATTTCCGAAAAGCGCTCTAGAAGCCGTTGGTTATGGTGCTGAAGTAGCAACCATGATGGGCACAGAAGCAATAGCCATCACATGCGGATCCATCAGCGGTGATGGTGGCCTGGGCAATGCAGGCGCATCCAAAGTGTGGGTGGCGAATGCTCCTACCAGCGATTCGCAGGTGATGAGTAAGTTGTTGGTTCACGCAGCTGCACAAGCAAGCGCAACAGTCATCATCTTCTCGCATGACGTAGCCGGAAAAATGATAGCACCCCGCGTAGCCGCTCGCCTCGATGCCGGGCTCGTGCCCGGTGCAACCGCTCTTCCAAGCAGCGACTTTGTGGTGCGTAAAAACGTGTTCAGTGGCAAGGCCATTGCCGATGTTGCGATCCATACGGCCAATAAAGTGATTACCGTTCTTCCAAACTCACTAGGCATAAAAAACACGGGAGCAACTGCACCCGTTGAAGCATTTGCTTTCGACGCCGGCGCATCTCGCATCACGGTGAAAGAAGTAAAGAGCGAAAACAAAGACGGTGAAGTTCCATTGCCCGAAGCCGAGCTCGTTGTAAGCGCTGGTCGTGGCATGAAAGGGCCTGAACATTGGGGGCCAATCGAAGAACTTGCGAAGATTCTCGGTGCTACCACAGCGTGCTCACGCCCGGTTGCCGACATTGGATGGCGCCCTCACCACGAGCACGTTGGACAAACAGGTGTGACCATTCGTCCAAACCTCTACATCGCTGTCGGTATAAGCGGTGCCATTCAGCACCTGGCCGGTGTAAATGGCAGCAAGACGATTGTTGTCATCAACAAAGATCCCGAAGCCCCATTCTTCAAAGCGGCAGACTACGGTATTGTAGGAGATGCCTTTGAAGTTTTGCCTAAGCTTATAGAAGCAGCCAAAGCTTTCAAAGCAGCGAACTAATGCAAAACATCAGTTGTAAAGCCAATAGCTCACAACTATATTCGCTTACAGAAAGCTAAACCAAATCCAATCGCAGATTCTTCGTTCTATGAACAAGGACAAAATAGAACTTCAAATATCCAACATTGAACCCAGCGGGAGCACGAGCGGAGCATATACGCTGGTGTTGGCCGAAAACGATGGTGTACGTCGATTGCCAATCGTAATTGGTGGTGTGGAGGCACAAGCTATTGCCATTGAGCTCGAAAAAATGACTCCAAGCCGCCCGCTTACGCACGACCTGTTTCGCAGTTTGGCGCATGCATTTAACATTGAGGTTGACGAAGTCTTAATCTATAACTTGGTGGAAGGTATCTTCTTCGCGAAACTCATCGCAACACTCAATGGCAGATCGGTTGAAATCGATGCGCGAACCAGCGATGCCGTTGCCATTGCGGTTCGTTTCAACTGCCCTATTTACTGCTATGAATTCATCATCGAAGCAGCCGGAGTGAGTGATGAAGACGAAGCAAGAATGCAACTCAAGAACCCGGATTTTGAAGCAGAAGAAGCAGGGGACGAAGCTGATGAATCCCTTAGTCTTGAAGAATTAAAACGCAACCTCGATATCGCGCTTTCGAATGAAGAATATGAGAAAGCATCTCAATTGAGGGACGAAATCAACAAGAGAACCGGCGAGGACCTCTAAACTTTTTTCCTCTTCTTTTATTCCATGTGAAAAGTATGCTGAGCGTCCGTTTAACGCTCAGCCCGAACTCGAATAATGCCAGGTTTTTCTCCAGCTATACGCACTATAATTTCTTGCTGCAATTCGCCCGGCTCCTTTGGATTAACCTCAACCAAGAGAGTGGTTGATTCTCCCGGAGCAACAGTATTCCCGGCTAGTTGAGCAGAAACACAATCGCAGCTCACACTCACGCCATCAATTGTCATCAACGCATTTCCACTGTTGGTCAAAACAAACTCATGCCTGGCCGCCTCGGTTGGCTCAAGCTTTCCAAAATCATATTGAACTTCCGTGAGTTCAAGAACCGGTTTCTGAATAAGCGGAGCAAGGGAAACTACTTCCTCTATTTCAATTCTTCGCTCCATGGAAGCCCCTCGGCTGTAGATGGATTCTCGTTCATCTACAATATCATCGCTCACCGTATTAACCGCCTTTCCTTCTCCAAATGGCAATAAGATGATTTCCAAACGCGCATGATTTGGGGCAGCATCATTCAGGTAAGGTAAAAACGCACCTTCTCGAGTTTCCTTGAAGTAATTCAATAAGCTCGTTGTCCTGCGCTTGGTAAGATTAAGGTTATAATCAGAATTTGCTCTAGGGCTCGCAAACCCGCGCACGTAAACTCGAAAACTTAAACCCGAATTCAACTCTGCAAGCAACGCATCCGAAAATCGCTTCAAATCGTTCACTCCCTTATCGACCTTTAACTCGAAAAAATCGTTGGTTCGTTGCTCGCTGTCTTCTCGTTTCTCGTTAGTAAGACCACGTGTATTCTCTCTGATGTAATCGTCTTTCTTCGCCGTGTATGAAGCATACGTCTCTAAATAACTAAGCTCTGTTGTTGAACTATTGCTCTTCGGATTAGGTTCATCGTT
Source organism: Flavobacteriales bacterium (assembly GCA_044353065.1). Classification (GTDB taxonomy): domain Bacteria; phylum Bacteroidota; class Bacteroidia; order Flavobacteriales_D; family Sanyastnellaceae; genus JAIBBG01. The sequence goes on from JBILCQ010000249.1 coordinate 2,732, forward strand.
ATGAAAATAAAGAACCACCGGTAGCTCACTCATCAGCTTGTTCAATACAGACTGGACGGTATCAGTCTTGATTGTTTGACCATTCGTTAGTGCAGTGATGACATACAAATCGTTGCAACATGCAGCTTCGTAACGAACACTATCGGGCTTGTTCGATGCGAAATAAAAATCGCAGCGGTCCTTCTCTTTGGAAACGGCAATTGCCGGCGAAAGGTCATTGTAACTGGAGTTAATGATTAACCCCATATTCTCCGGCTTGTCAAACGATTCACCTTTTCGATTTGCATAAAACAAATCGAAACCACCGAAGCCAAAATGCCAATCACTGGAGAAAAACAACATTCCGTTGTGATAAAACGGAGTGATTTCATCGCCTTCACTGTTTACTCGTTTGCCAGCATTCTTTGGCTTTTTCCACCCATTTTCATTCAACGAAAACCAAATATCCAGTCCGCCTTCCCCACCCGATCTGTTTGATACAAAAAACAGATATTCTTTTCCATCAATAACAGCATAATGAGGCATCGTATTGATTGTTCCCTCATCATTCAAAACATCCATTACATAAGCCGAAACAATATGATCCACATCCCAACTGCCGGTCATCAGTTGAGTAAAACTATCATTGACTTGACTATAATAAATGCGATCTCCTACCTGAGAAAAATTAGCTTGGGCGCCTTCTGCGGCAGGAAGTCCAGGCACTGGTCGAATATTCAAAAAACCGGGCGGTTTAATCTCTACTTGCAAACTATCATGCGAGACATCCGCCATTCGAATTCGCCATTTCTCTTCGACATATTCTGAATAATAAAAGGTTTGCGCTGTCTGAAAAGGGGCGAGCTCACTTTCAGCACTGACAATGTTGGATGGCAAGCGATTTTTTTTCCAATTGACAGTTCCGAGTTCCCCTACAATCATGACCGAAAACAAGCTGTCGGGCTGCTCATG
>JBILCQ010000040.1:0-12479 GCA_044353065.1 Flavobacteriales bacterium
ACCTCACCGGTAAGAACACCTCCTTGAATGGCAGCACCAATGGCTACTACTTCATCCGGATTTACACCTTTCGATGGTTCTTTGCCGAAGAACTTCTTTACTGCATCTTGAACGGCGGGGATACGAGTTGACCCACCTACGAGGATGACTTCATCTATATCCTTTACCGAGATACCCGCCTTTTTCAACGCACTTTCGCAAGGAGCGATGGTGCGCTGGATGAGACTATCAGCTAATTGTTCGAATTTCGCGCGTGACATAGTCTTCACCAAGTGCTTCGGTATACCATCAACCGGCATGATGTAAGGTAAGTTGATTTCGGTTGATGTGCTGGATGAAAGCTCAATCTTGGCTTTTTCAGCGGCCTCTTTCAAACGCTGAAGGGCCATTGGATCTTTCATCAAATCGAATTGATTGCCATTTTCATTCTTGAACTCCTGTACCAACCAGTCAATAATTACTTGGTCGAAATCGTCACCCCCGAGGTGAGTGTCACCATCGGTCGAGAGCACTTCGAATACACCGTCACCCAATTCGAGGATAGACACGTCGTGAGTACCTCCACCACAGTCAAATACCACTATCTTGATGTCCTGCGACTTCTTATCAAGGCCATAAGCCAAGGCTGCCGCTGTCGGTTCGTTGATGATGCGTTTCACGCTCAAGCCGGCTATTTCTCCGGCTTCTTTGGTGGCCTGACGCTGTGCATCGTTGAAGTATGCGGGAACAGTGATTACCGCTTCCGTTACCTCATGACCGAGATAATCTTCGGCGGTTTTCTTCATTTTCTGAAGAACCATAGCCGAGATTTCTTGCGGAGTGTAGTTGCGATCGTCAATCTTCACGCGTGGCGTGTTGCCATCACCCTTTACAACTTCGTAAGGAACACGTCCTGCTTCCCGAGCGCTCTCATCGTAGCTGCTTCCCATGAAGCGCTTGATGGAATAAATGGTTTTGCGTGGGTTGGTGATCGCCTGCCGCTTAGCCGGATCCCCTACTTTGCGTTCACCACCTTCTACAAATGCCACTACAGAGGGAGTTGTGCGCTTACCCTCACTGTTGGCGATAACCACCGGCTCATTACCTTCCATTACAGCAACGCAACTGTTGGTGGTTCCTAAATCGATTCCTATTACTTTACTCATGATGTTGATTTTCTATTTGACTTCGTTTGTTTGTCGGCGGCGGCATTTCAACCACCTTGCCATGCGGTTTTACAGCGCTGTTTGCTGAAAATGTGTCAGTTTTGACAAGGAAAGCAGTTACATGCTGACAAGGATGGCCGTTCTAACGAACTTTTTGTCGCATCTTGTCGACTCATTAATTTTCTACAGGTGGTTTTCATAGATCAAATAGGACAAAAGCTCGAAATAACAGCTTACCCGAAAAGAATAATTTCGTGCGTCCCATCGCAATCCGAATTGCTTTGGGATCTTGGCCTGGAAAAGGAAGTTATTGGCATCACAAAATTCTGCGTGCATCCTGCGCATTGGCGAGAACAAAAAGTGAAAATTGGAGGCACCAAAAACCTCAATCTTGAAAAGATTGCCGCACTAGCTCCCGATTTTATACTCGCCAACAAAGAAGAAAACGAGCAAACTCAAATAGAATGGCTGTCCTCACGATTTCCAACCTACGTGAGCGATGTAAGAGATTTACCTCAGGCTCTTGAGATGATAAGTGCTGTGGGACACATCACTTCGAAAATTGAAGCATCCCACCGGATTACAAAAACTATTGATACTCTCTTCCATTCGATCGCAAAACAAGAACCTGCCATTCCTGTATGCTATCTCATCTGGAGAAAGCCCTGGATGACCATCAACAAGGACACCTTCATTCATGACATGCTTACTCGCCTCGGCTTCAAGAATGTTTTTGGTGATCGGAAAGATTCACGCTATCCGATTGTTACAGATGCGGAACTGACCGAGGCCAAACCTGAAATACTGTTTTTATCAAGCGAGCCATTTCCTTTCGCTGCAAATCATTTGAAAGAGATTCAACAACTATTTCCAACGACACAGGTGTGTCTGATAAATGGCGAAATGCTTTCCTGGTATGGTTCGAGGTTATGCCGATTTGATAGCGGTTTTTTCGATGATCTAAGAAAGCAACAATGCCACGATGAAAAAACATATTTCAATTCAAAAAACTAGCAGAATCCGTAGCAATTTTGAGGCGTGAAAATCACCGCACCAAAACAGTTGAAAAACATTACCAAGCTTTGGCTGATTTGCATTTTTATTTTTTTACACAACTATGCCCAATCTCAAAAAGTGGCGGTTGTTCTCAGCGGGGGTGGAGCAACAGCGCTAGCGCACGTAGGCTTCCTGAAAGCACTGGAAGAAAATAATGTGCCTATCGATTATATAACAGGTACTAGCATGGGAGCAGTCATTGCTGCTTTTTATGCTTCCGGCTACAGTGTTGCATTTATTGATAGCCTTGTTAGGACTGAAGAATTTCTTGATATGGCCACGGGAAGCCGCAATGAAAAACTGGACTTTTATTTCAAGAACACTGATAATGATGCATCCTTTGGTGCAATTAGACTTTCAAAAGACAATTTAATTAGCACTGCACTTCCAACGAACTTGATTAATCCCGTATTACTCGATTGGAAGCTCATGGAAGCCTTTGCCCAGCCCAATGCTGCCTGTAACGGAGTATTCGATAGTCTTTACATACCATTTCGATGCATTGCAGCAGATATCGAAAACAAGGAAGAGATTATATTTAGTGAGGGGCCGCTCAATGTTGCCGCCAGAGCTTCATGCACCTACCCTTTCTACATACCGGCGCGCAGGGTAAACGGTAAATTACTCTTCGATGGAGGTATTTACAACAATTTCCCTGTCGACGTGGCGCAAAAAGAATTCTCGCCAGATGTGATTCTCGGGTGCAATGTTTCGGGCATCACTCCAAAAGCTGCCGACGACGACCTTATTTCGCAACTGCAGGCCATGATTCTTTATCGATCTCAAGTTCAAACTTACACGGCAACTGCTTTGATTGTGGAACCACAACTCGGCGAGATAGCCACATTTGATTTTGACAAAATCGAGGAGGCTATTTCAATTGGATACGAGACAGCCTTATCTAGTTTAAAGACGATTAAAGAAGCTATTCCTCGGGAGGAATCCATATCGTCCAAAAACCAAAAGCGCTTAAAATTCCAACAAAAGTTCAAGCCTCTTATTATTGATGAAATATCAATTCGCGGGTTAAAAAAATCCCAAAGTTTTTATGTGCAGAAAATAATGGCAAAAGGGAGTACGACACTTTACCTCAGCGATTTAAAAAAAAGCTATCTAAAACTATTTGGTGATGACAAGATAAATACTGTATTTCCATCAGCAGAATTTCGTCCCGAAAGCAAAGCATTCAAGTTGGATCTTGATGTTAAAAAAGAAAAGAACTTCCTTGTTTCTTTCGGTGGCAACTTTTCATCAAGATCGATTAATTCAGGATTTCTGGGCGTAAAGTATAACTTGTTCGGATATACTTCTTCAACCATAACCGCGAATAGCTACTTCGGCAGATTTTACGGATCTATACATAGTAACATACGGTGGGATATTTCAGGCCGACTTCCCTTCTCCGTTCAAGGCGGTTTCACATTTAACCGATGGGACTACTATAAAAGCTTAGCAACTTTTTTCGAAGATATCAAACCCTCGTATATACTCTTAAACGAACGATTTGGCAATTTAAGTCTCAGTATTCCTGTCGGAGTTCGTGGTGTTGCAAAAGCGGAGCAGTATTACACGCATCAATTTGACGATTACTACCAAATCAAAAACTTCATTTCAACCGATACAGCAGACCAAACCGAATTTAATGCATGGATAACGAGAATCAGCTATGAGCGAAGTACGCTCAACAGAAAGCAATATCCGAATACGGGAACATATTTACATCTGGATATTAAATGGGTAGATGGGGAAGAACAAACTATACCAGGCTCCACATCCGAAACCAAGAACTCCATTCACCAAGAACATTACTGGGTAGCCGCTAAACTAAATTATATTAACTATTTTCTTCGCAGTCGTTATGCTAAGACTGGACTTCTCGTGGAGGGTGTTTGGAGCACACAAAATTTCTTTAACAACTACATATCATCGCTCATTGTCGCCCCGGCCTTCAATCCAATTCCGGAAAGCAGAACATTTTTTTTACCTCAATTCAGAGCACATAGCTATGCCGGATACGGACTTATGAACGTAGTATCTTTTACAAAAAATATTGAACTTAGATTAGAAGCCTATGGCTTCAATCCGTTGAATTTGATTTCTCAGAGTGAAGAAGGGAAAGCCATGTATACCGATAGTCAACGAGCCATTATCATGGGATCAACTGCCATGGTGTTTCACTCACCCATTGGCCCGATCAGTTTCGCGGCAAACTACTATGACCTTAAGGAAACCCCATGGAGTTTCTTATTCAACTTTGGCTATATACTCTTTAATAAATCACCAAGAGACTAAAAAGGGGCCCAAGGGCCCCCAATGAATTAATCAACGATTGTGTCGTAAGTGACTTTATATTCTTTGTCTTCCGGGAAATATTCCAGCCCTAAATCTAGCCATTCCTTCGCAGCAGTTTTGCTGGTACTTGCCAAATTAGTTGCATGCATGGTAAGCGCATATTTCAGAAGGGTTAACTCTTCAGCCGCTTGACCCGCCTTCTTCTCGGAGAGTATTGCCTTGGCTTTAGCCAAAGCTGTTTCGGCCTCCTTCTTCGCCTTCAGTAATCCTTGCACAACTCCCATCATAAGCTGGGCGCCAGCATCGTTCGGATCTATGTCAAGCAATTGATCGTACAACTGTTTGGCTTTGCTGTATTTCTGTGTGTCCATCATCGTCTCCGCCTGCGCAATTGCAGCCGCACGAATCTGACCAATGTAATCCTCGTATTCCGACAAGTATTTCTTTTCCTTGTCCTTACTTCCATATTTGGAAATGTATTTCATTGCATCCTTGAAGGCATTTGGATACTTTTCCTTGAACTCGTCAAGCTTTGACATTTCATAAAAGCAACGGCTAATAAACATATATGGCAGTGGATCCTTCTTAGTCTTCTCATCGAGTGTATACCCTTCTGCTTTATATAGACATTTTTCGTATTTCTCCGTAACAAACAAGGTGAGGAGATCCTTGTAATCGTTTTCAGTTTGTGCGCTAGCAGTCGATACTGCGATAAACGCTAAAATCAAAAAAGGAAATAACTTTTTCATGTGTTCTTTTGTTTGTTGGGAGGTGTAACCAAAATGATGCCTAAACAGGACTCGCCTCTTCCGGCGCAAAAATGAGCAAAAAACCTTGAGTTCCGAACATTCTCTTTCCGAATCTACAACTTCCTGCATACGTTGGTTTGAAACAATGGGCTGGAATGCGGCAACCTTTCAGCTCGAAAGCTGGAGCGCGCAGGAGCGCGGAGAACACGGACTGATTAACGCGCCTACAGGTAGCGGTAAAACATATGCGGGCTTACTCCCAACCATTGCTCGCTATCGTAACAGCAACAAAAAAGTAAATGGACTGCGGCTATTATGGATTACACCCATACGCGCCTTGGCAACCGAAATCGAGAAATCGGCCAGCAGAGCGGTCGTCGGTTTTCAAAGCTCCCTGACAGTAGATATTCGTACGGGGGACACAGGTCATTCTCGACGCGCGAAACAGCTGAAGTCTCTTCCCAATATCCTTATCACTACACCTGAAAGCTTGCACTTGATGCTCTGCTCTAAAAATGCCGGCGAACTTTTCGGGCAATTGGAAGTCCTCGTGGCCGACGAATGGCATGAACTCATGGGCACTAAGAGAGGTGTGCAGGTAGAACTCGCATTAAGTCGACTGAAAACACTCTCACCCAAACTCCTCGTGTGGGGAATTTCAGCAACGATAGGTAATCTGCAGGAAGCAATGCAATGTTTGCTTGGCATTGATACAAAAGGCAAGCTAATTAAAAGCGATGTGCAAAAGGAATATGAAGTTATATCGGTACTTCCTGAAAAAGCAGAACGCATGCCGTGGGCGGGACACTTGGGTACTCGACTGGCCAAAAACCTCCTGCCGGTAATCCATCAAAGCAGATCAACCCTCATTTTCACAAATGTCCGCTCGCAATGCGAAATATGGTACCGCACTCTGCTGGAGCTCGATCCATCATTGGCAGGTGACATGGCCATGCATCATGGCAGCATTAGTAAAGAAATACGTTCATGGGTTGAGCAAGCACTCTACGAAGGACGACTAAAAGCAGTAATTTGCACTAGCAGTCTTGACCTGGGTGTCGATTTTGCACCTGTCGAGACCATTATTCAAATCGGCGGCCCGAAAGGTGTTGCTCGATTCGTTCAACGGGCAGGGCGCAGTGGGCATAAGCCCGATGCTAAAAGTAAGATATACTTTTTACCCACGCATTCGCTTGAACTCATTGAGGCCTCAGCACTTCGACAAGCCATAGAAGAAAACTACCTCGAAAGCAAACCACCATTGACACTTTGCTTCGATGTGCTGATTCAATACATCGTCACGTTGGCTTGCGGCGAGGGCTTCGATAGTGAGGCAACTTTTGCGGAAGTTAAATCAACCCTTTGTTATGCTGAGCTCAGCAAAGAAGAATGGAATTGGGTCGTTCGATTTGCTTCGGTTGGAGGAAACTCATTGGGCAGCTACAGCGAGTATTCCAAAATCGTCTTAAAAGATGGACTTTATAAAGTTGAACAACCGAGAATTGCCAATCGGCATCGCATGTCGATAGGCACCATTGTAAGTGATACACTCATGCTGGTCAAACTGCGCAAAGGAGGAATGCTCGGTCACGTGGAAGAGTCGTTCATTTCTCAATTAGAAGAAGACGATCACTTTTGGTTTGCAGGCCTTAGTCTGCAACTTATGCGAGTGAAAGACATGACAGCCATGGTGCGGAAATCTGAATCTTCCAGCGGACGAACTCCAGTGTGGCTTGGCGGAAGATTACCACTTTCATCCCAGATGAGCGTGATGCTGAGGAGGCAACTACAGGTTGCACAACTGAATCCAAATAAGCCGGTAAAATCACATCCGGAACTTTCTTTCATAAGACCGATCCTTGAACTCCAGCAAATGCGATCGCATGTGCCCCTGTATGATGAACTATTGATCGAGGTTTTCGAAACGGCAGAAGGTCATCATCATGTATTCTATCCGTTTGAAGGCCGATCGGTGCATGAAGGAATCGCTTCCCTTCTCGCCTACCGCATCGGAAAAAAAAGAAGCATTAGCTTTTCGTTGGCTTATAACGACTACGGTTTTGAGTTGCTAAGTGATCAACGCATTCCATTGCAGGAATTCATTGATGCCGATTTATTTTCTACGGAATTACTCGAACAAGATATTCTTGCAGGAATCAATTCAGGGGAAATGGCGAAGCGGAAGTTTCGCGACATAGCCGCCATTGCAGGCCTTGTTTTCAAAGGATATCCGGGTCAGAAAATAAAAGACCGCCACCTTCAAAACTCTTCTCAGCTCATCTACCAGGTATTCGAATCGTATGAGCCCGACAACCTGCTGCTCAGACAGGCCCTCGATGAAGTCGTTCATCAACAATTGGAATATACGCGAACAAGAGCTGCGCTAGAGCGTATGCAGCAACAAAAGATTATCATCACATCACCCAACAAACCAACGCCATTGGCATTTCCGATTATGGTGGATCGACTTCGTGAGCAAATGAGCTCCGAAGCACTCATAGATCGAATCGAAAAGATGACGATCGAATGGAGCGATTAACTCAGAAGAGCGCTTTACCGGTCATCTCGGAAGGTTGTGAAACTCCAAGCATCTTCAAAACAGTGGGCGCCACATCAGCCAGTTTTCCGGAGTTTACCTGCGAAACGTCTTCATCGATAATCCAAACCGGAACCGGATTGGTCGTGTGAGCCGTGTTGGGCGATCCGTCGGCATTCACTGCAAAATCGGCGTTACCATGATCGGCAATCACGACAAACGAATAGCCGCATTCCAGACCATTTTCAACCACTTGCTTCAAACACTCATCGGTCGTTTCTACGGCCTTTACAATGGCTTCGAAAACACCGGTGTGACCCACCATATCGGGGTTTGCGAAGTTCAGGCAAATAAAGCCTGCAGGGTCTTGGCGCATTTCGGCACAGATGGCATCGGCAATGCCATGAGCACTCATTTCCGGTTGTAAATCGTAGGTTGCAACTTTGGGTGAAGGCACCATGATGCGACGTTCACCTGCAAATTCTTTTTCTCTACCGCCACTAAAGAAAAATGTGACGTGAGGATATTTCTCCGTTTCCGCAATGCGTATTTGAGAAATGCTATTTCGCTCCAATACCTCGCCCAGCGTTTGATTCAGATTGTCCTTATCGTAAACCACTTTCACGTCGCGGTATGAATCATCGTAGTTCGTCATCGTCACGTAATAGAGCGATAATGCCTTCATGCCAAAATCAGGCATATCGATTTGTGTGAGCACTTCTGTTATTTCGCGACAACGATCTGTTCTAAAATTGTAACAGATAACCAAATCATCCGCTTGAATAGTTGCCAACGGACGATTTACCTCATCGACTATCACAGACGGCTCGATGAACTCGTCGGTAATACCCAAAGAGTAAGATTGCTCAATTACCTCGGAAGCTTTGTGAAAGGGCGCTCCTTTTCCCGATACTAGAGCATCATATGCGCGTTGCACACGCTCCCAGCGTTTATCGCGATCCATCGCAAAATATCGCCCGCATACAGATGCAATCTTAACGGGCATGCCTTCAATATGCTCTTCTACTTCACGAATGAATGCCAATCCACTCTTCGGATCCGTATCGCGACCATCCGTGAATGCGTGAATAAAAGTATCAACACCCTCATACGTCGAAGCCATGTCGCACAAGGCCTTCAGATGATTAATGTGTGAATGAACACCACCATCGCTGATCAACCCCATTAAGTGTAGACGCTTTCCATTCTGCGCAGCATGTTGGAACGCTTCGCGCAACACTTCATTTTGGACGAACTCTCCGTTGCGGATTGCAACATTGATTTTAACTAAGTCCTGATAAACGACTCGGCCTGCTCCGATGTTCATATGCCCCACTTCACTATTGCCCATTTGACCTTCGGGCAAACCCACATTCTCGCCGTCGGTACGCAGCGTTGCTGAAGGATATCGTTGTGTGAGATAATCGGCAAAAGGTGTTTTTGCGATATGCACGGCATTGCCTGCATTTAAATCACCATTGCCCCAGCCATCGAGAATTATTAAACATACTTTTTTACTCATACTTCCATTTGCTTTTTAAACTTAACCGTAAACACCGCACCACCTTCTGACTTATTGGACGCCGACACTTCTGCACCATGCATCCTCGCTACCGCATCCACAATAAAAAGACCCAATCCGGTGCCTTTCGAAGATCGTGTTTCCTCGTTTCCTACTCGATAAAACTTATCGAAAATACGTTTCTCTTCACCCACCGGAATGCCCGGCCCATTGTCGATAACCGAAAGCAGAATGTGACTTGCCGATTGCTTCAATTCTACTTTAATCGGCTTGTTCGAACCATACTTCAAGGCATTGTCAATCAGGTTACCGATTAACACCGACAACATTTGTTCGTCGGCTTTTACTCGAAGTGCCAAATCTGCAACGCATTCGATTGACATGCCGCCCAATTTTTCGAATCGCCTTACCTCCCTATTCACCAAATCTGACAAATCAACAATGGATGAAGTAATCGCTTCCTTGCTGCCATCGAGACGTGCAGCCATGAGAATATTTTCAGTGAGGGCCTGCAAGCGTTTTGTTTCCTGCACCGACTGCTGAAGCAGCTCAAGTCGCTTCTCGTCACTCAATGAACGCGATTGCATGGTTTCTAAAAACAGCTTAACCGCAGCAATAGGCGTTTTCAATTCATGTGTAACCGAAAGCAGGAAGTTCTTTTCCTTTCGAGCCATGGCCAGCTCGCGCGACACGGTGCGTTTGATGTATCGAAAGCCAACGGCCAATAAAATAAAAAACACAATTCCCTCGCCGGCTACCATCCACACCTTTGAGCGCAACTCACGATACTGCAAATGCCAATCGGCTTCTTCCAACATGATAATACGCGCATTGAGTTGCACTAGCTGATAGCCCCACCACATAAGTTGCAGCAAGACATAAAACGCGAGCACGTATAAAACTCTCAGAGCAATTTTCTCTTTATGCATTCGAACTAGAAATGAAGACTCTTCAATAAATCCAACTGCAAAGATGTTCAATAAAAAGGCCCCAATTCAGGGGCCTTTATTTTATTACTTCTTCTTTGATTCTTTTGGAGTGAGCTTCGGTTGAGGACCGGGCGCAGGTGCCGGCCTTGTTCCTTCATCGCTTTCCTTCACATTCTCAGGACGAGCCTTTGCATCGGCCTGACGACGAGGCATACGCTTTTCAAAAACCATGTGCGTTGCATCCGGCTTATTTTCTTTATTGTATGTCACGTAGTTCTGTTGGAACTTGTAGCCCAATGAAGAAAGATAGTTCATTGCGTCAGGAACAGTTGGAAAAACCAAAGAGCGCATCTCAGTCAGTTGCTTGATTAGTTCTTTGTCGGTCAGTCCTATCAAGATTTCACGACCGAAATCTGCGCGAATGGTTTGAACACCGGCAGGATTTACTGAAATGACTAATTCGAGGAATATGATTTCCGGATTCGCTATAGCAAACTTACTTTCCTGTTGTTTCGCAGCAGGAGCAGCAGTCTCCTTCTTGTCTTGTGCTGAAGCCAATACAGGCAATGCCAGCAACGCAATCATTACTAAATTTTTCATCGTGTTTTCTTTTAATTAGTGACCGCAAAAGTAATCGTGCGCTTCTCACCTACGATCAACAAAATCTGCCAGATTCTTAAATTGCGTTATATAGATAAAAACAGCAACGTAAACTACCAAGCTCGCTTCAATTCAAAATGTTCTTTGACCCTTCCAGGAGTTTGATAGAGCAAGCCGAAATCAAAGAAATCGAGCGTCAATGAGAAACGCTTGTCTTTAATAATGGTTTGCCAAGCTTCAGTCATCGAAGGGGACCAATAAATATCGTCCAAAATGACAACCGTGTTATTGTGTGTGAAAGGTAAAATCGCTTCGAGATATTCTCGGCATGCGCTTCCTCTATGATCACCATCAATTATAACGAAATCCACGGAAGGCATTCGCTTCAATACATTTTCCAGCACTTCGGAGAAACTACCGACGGTAAGATCAATCGTATCTATACCCAATCTTCCCCAAACTGCTTTTGCTTGTGTGGCAACGTTGGGGCATCCCTCGATAGTAAAGACCTTCGCATTTGGCAAAGCCGATGCAAGATGAGCTGTCGTGATTCCCAGCGACGTCCCTAATTCAAGGATACATTTTGCTTGCGAGTGCTCCGCAAGTATGGCCAACGCTTTTGCATTCGAAGCTGATTGCAAAGCGTTGCGGGCAATTTCCTTCACCATCCGCTGATTACCACGTTGAACTCTGCTTCCGGCTCCATAATCGTGAACCTCCAGCAAATCGTTGCTTCGCTTCAAGTTCCTTCGCTCCTTTTCAATGGCTTCACAAAGCGAATAATTCAAACGCCGACGAAGAACACGAGTGATTAAGTGGTAAACAAATGGCGAATGAACACCATGTGGCCCTTTAGCGCGTATGTAATGACGCATAAAGGCATTGGCTTCATGCCATCGGTTGCTCGACATGCGAAACTAACTTTCAGATTTCTTCTGCAACTGAGCCAAATCGCGCATGAGTTCCGGCAACTTCATAAATCCAATGTATGATTTTTTGTAGTCGACGATGCCGAAAGCCGGTGAACCTTGGACAATCGTATTAGGTTCGGTGATCGTCTTACCAATACCACTTTGTGCAGCAATCTTGGTTCCGTCGGCGATGGAAATATGCCCAACGATTCCAACTTGTCCGCCAATCATACAATTGCGTCCGATCCGCGTAGAACCTGCAATTCCGGTTTGTGCCGCTATGACAGTATTCTCTCCAATTTCCACATTGTGCGCTATCTGAATGAGATTATCGAGTTTAACGCCCTTGCGAATAATCGTTGAGCCCAGCGTTGCTCTGTCGATGGTGGTATTGGAACCGACCTCCACGTGATCCTCCAAGATTACATTTCCAATCTGTGGCACTTTCTGGTAGTTGTTTTCCGAGTTCGGAGCAAAACCAAAGCCGTCGCTACCAATGATAACGCCGCTGTGCAACGTGCAATGCGCACCAACCACACAATCGTTATATACGCGAGCTCCGGCATATAAAACAGAGTTCTCACCAACACTCGCGAACGGTCCGATATAACAATTGGGATAAATACGCGCCCCCTTGCCGATTCGGGCACCTTCCCCTACACTAACAAATTCGCCCAGATACACATCTTCAGCAATTTGGGCCGTTGCATCCACATGTGCCTTTTCACTGATGGCAACT
>JBILCQ010000250.1:0-3666 GCA_044353065.1 Flavobacteriales bacterium
CATGTTCCATGGCATGCAGTACCATGTCAACCCCCTCTTGCAGAGAGATGTTGAATCGTGTCATATTGGGGTCAGTAATGGGCAAGCGGCCTTCTTTCTTCTTTTTGATGAAGAAGGGGATAACCGTTCCGTTGCTGCCCATAACGTTGCCATAGCGAACCACCGAAAATTTGATGGGATGCTTACCGCGAATATTATTGGCGGCAACAAATAATTTGTCGGAACACAGTTTTGTTGCACCGTATAGATTGATAGGAGCTGCGGCCTTATCGGTTGAGAGTGCTACCACATTTTTGACACCGCACTCGAAACATGCATTGATCACATTTTCCGCACCGAGCACATTTGTTTTCACGCATTCCATGGGATTGTATTCGGCAATCGGTACGTGCTTCATGGCAGCAGCATGAATGACAAACTCGATGTCTTTCATCGCTGTTTTGAGACGCTCACTATCACGCACATCACCGATGAAGTAGCGGATGGCGTTGTATTTCGCGTGCGGAAAATCCTGCGCCATTTGATACTGCTTTTGTTCATCGCGCGAGAAGATGACCAATCGCTTGATACCTGGCCAGCGTTCCAATATGTTCTTTGTAAGATGTGTGCCTAGCGATCCGGTACCGCCGGTAATGAGCACACTCCTTCCGTTGAGGTCGAGCATGGAGTATAAATTCTGATTATCGCAAATGTAACTACTTCGCCTCGAATCGGCTGATGTCGGTCATCGCATCCTTGTGCTCACGCAACCAGGCAAAGTCGCGGTTCCACCATTCACTTTTGCGCACCCGCTCCATTTCTTCCGCACTGAAGCGATAGCGAATGTGCTTGGCAGGAACGCCTCCCACAATACTGAAGGGCTCCACATCTTTTACCACCACTGCACCGGCTGCTATGATTGCGCCATCGCCAATGCGCACTCCGGTTCGCAATACGGCACGGGCTCCTATCCAAACATCGTTACCAATGTGCGTGGTCGGCATTTCATCGAATAAGGGTTTGTCAACTATGATTGGGTTCGATTGACCGCGGTCCGAATAAAACATGGGGTGGGTGGAAACGAAATTCTCCGAAGGATGTTCGCCCAACCCAATGAGTACTTGCGGACCAATGCTGGTGAAACTGCCAATGCGTGCATGGTATACTTGCGTGTCGCGGCCTACATAACTGCAACGTCCCATCTGCACATCGCGCAGGCGGGCATATTTATAAACGGTGTTGTACTCGCTGAAACTGCATGCGCTGAGCTCGGCTCCGTATTCGATGCGAAGGTGTTTGCCTGTATTTCTGAACGTGTAAAGAAACCATTGCATCAACCAACGAAGCCAAAGCGTAATGGGATTTTTGAAGAGCACTTCCATCGGTCAGTTCAGTTTTTTGCGTTCGAAAGCATCGACAAAGGATGGATTGCTGATGTTGCTAATATGCGCACCGCGATGCGTTGCATAGTCGCGCATGCGCCAGTATCCGTGAAATACACGCGCCCAAGCATGAAAGGCTTCATCCATGCGAAACGTTTCTTTGGTTGCTGCAGTTTTGTAAAAGGGCTGATAGGTGACCTGTTCACTGTTGTCGTAAAAATGCACTTGCTTCAGGCATACCACGTTGTGGTCGTCAACTGCGAGTGACTCGTGCCAGTTGTGATCGGCACCCGCTAGTTCGATTTCCTTATACCCAATGTTGATGGAAAGGAACAGCGCAGCTACCAATACATTCTGGCATTGAGGCATGGCCTTGTTGCGTTTCCAGAAAAAATATCCCGGACCGTTCCATCCTTTATACACCACGTAATTCAAATAGTGAATGTGAATGTGCTGATTGCTTTCCAGCATGGCAATTCGACGAGTCCCTTTTGCCGCGCGTGGAATCATAAGGTGCAGTTCCCATTTCGTGTTATCGGCGATGGCTTGTAGCATGCCGTCAATCCAAGTTTGCTCCGCTTTCCAAACGCCCGGGTCGAGCAACACATAATAACGAGGTTGAAGGCGTGCATAATCGGCTGACATAGCGAAGCCGTTTACAGCAATCAGAGAGCATTCTGTAAAGCATTGCGGATGCATGTCGAGCGCCTTTCTTAGCGAAGGACCATTGCCCAATACAATGCAGCGCTGGTGGTTTGCTTTGGGCAAACGAGGTGCAGCACCGCTTAATAGGGCGATTTTCAGCAGCGAAACCGCTGTGTTCACCGTGTTGAAAGCAGCAGATGCGATACGCTTGTGTAAAGAGGCTGTGGCCGACATCTTCGCAAAGGTATTCGGGATGTGTGATTATTATTGCAGGGCCTTCGTTGAATTTCAAGTAGCTCCTGTTCATGAATGATTCTCCGCTTTGTTCGGTAATTACAGTAGTCTACAATGCTGAAAAGCTTGTGGAGCGCACCTTGCGCAGTGTGCAGGAGCAAACGCTGCAATCGTATGAGCACCTCATCATCGATGGGGCTTCGAGTGATGGCACGCTGCAAATCGTTGAGAGCTATAAGCGTCCCGCATTGGCGATCTATTCAGAACGTGATAAGGGTATTTACGATGCGATGAATAAGGGAATGCGCAAAGCTCGCGGGCGTTTTGTGATTTTCATGAATGCCGGCGATGAGTTTTACGATGCCAAGGTATTGGAACGGGCACTCGTAGGTAACGAGGCAGCTGATTTCATTTATGGACAAACCGCTGTTGTAGATGAGCAGGGCAATGTGTTGGGTGACCGTCGCTTGGCACCACCTGAAACGCTCACTTGGCGAAGTCTGCAGCGTGGCATGTGTGTTTCGCACCAGTCCATTTTTGTGCGGCGTGAACTGGTGGAAGATTACAATTTGAATTATCGCATCAGTGCCGATATCGACTGGACGATTCGCATGCTTCGCAAATCGAAACGAATTGTATACGCGCACATCCACATTTCGAAGTTTCTGGAAGGCGGTGTTTCTGCATCGCGCAGAAAGCAGGGATTAAAAGAACGCTTCCACATCATGCGAGAGCATTACGGCTTACCGATAACGTTGTTCAATCATTTGGTTATTCTGTTGCGATATCCATTGCATCGGATGACTAGGAAGTCGATGACGTAGAAAGTGGCGAGTGGCGAGTGGCGAGTGGCGAGTGGCGAGTGGCGAGTGGCGAGTGGCGAGTGGCGAGTGGCGAGTGGCGAGTGGCGAGTGGCGAGTGGCGAGTGGCGAGTGGCGAGTGGCGAGTTTAGATTTGGGGCGGGTCAAGTTAACCTGTAAACTCAAATTGAATATTGAAAAAAAGGCCTGACGAGGAAATTCCTAGTCAGGCCTTTTTCATTCGCCACTCGCCACTAGTCACTCGCCACTATTAATTCGGGTTTACCGCCGGAAACGGAGATCGTATCTCATGCACAATCTCCAACGTTGTTCGGAAAGCTGCTACACGTGAACCGTATTTATCGGCGTGTTCTTTTTGAAGCGCGGGAGCGAATTGCTCCATATACTCGTTGAGGTCTTTTTGGCTGCGCGCCACATATTGAATAGCGTAGGTAACCCCATTTTCCTCGTATTCGTGTATGCGGCAAACGCGGTTCTCGAGAAACATACCCGTGTTCATCACATCGGGGATGTGTTTCTGTATCATCCAATCCAACCACTCTTGGTGGACGTCTGCATCAACACTGCAGGTCACGTTATAGAGTACACGATTCATAGGGATATTT
>JBILCQ010000041.1:0-12424 GCA_044353065.1 Flavobacteriales bacterium
AGAAGAGAGGTGATGAAGTATACCGACAAGTGGGAAGAACTCACCAAGGTGATGGGCTATTGGGTCGACATGACCGATCCGTATATCACCTACGACAACAAATACATCGAGAGCGTATGGTGGCTGTTACAGCAGCTCTTCAACAAAGGGTTGCTCTATAAGGGATATACCATCCAACCTTTTTCTCCGGCTGCAGGCACAGGTCTCAGCTCGCATGAATTGAACCAGCCGGGTTGCTATAAAAATGTGAAGGATACATCAGCCGTTGCCATGTTTGAGGTGAAAGAAACATCACTTCAACATCTTAAAGCATCAGGCCTTCCTACTTTCATACTTGCCTGGACAACCACACCCTGGACACTCCCGAGCAATACCGCTCTTGCAGTTGGAAAGAACATTGAATACGTGTTGGTGAAAACCATCAACCACTATTCCGGTGCAACCGCGCAAGTGGTATTGGCAAAGGACCTCATGGGCAAATATTTCTCTCCGGCGCAAGCGGAGTTGAAGTTTGAAGACTACAAACCCGGCGATAAGCAAGTGCCTTATGAAGTGCTTGCTTCTTTCCAGGGTTCCGATTTGGAAGGCACCCGCTATCACCAATTGCTTCCTTTCGTTCAACCCGAAGGCGATGCGTTTCGTGTAATTATCGGTGATTTCGTTACGACAGAAGATGGAACCGGAATTGTGCACATCGCGCCTTCATTTGGTGCTGATGACTTTCGTGTAGCAAAGCAAAACGGCATCGACACACTCACCTTGGTCGATCGTCGTGGTCGATTCTTACCTGAAGTGAATGATGATGTTTTCTTGTTCGGTGAGGAGTTCGTGAAAGAAGATTATTACTCCGATGCTGAGAAAGAAACAGAACTTGAACGTCAAAAGATCAGTCTTTCGGGATTCATCAAAGACACATCGAAGCTCAATTACTTGAGCGTTGATGAACGTATTTGTCTGAAGCTTCAAAACGAGAATAAACTTTTCAAGAAAGAAAAATACGAGCACAACTATCCTCATTGCTGGCGCACCGATAAGCCGGTGTTGTATTATCCGCTCGACTCCTGGTTCATCAAGATTCCGGAAGTGCGTGAGCGTATGGTGCAACTCAATAATACCATTCACTGGAAACCGGAATCAACGGGAACTGGAAGATTTGGAAACTGGCTGGAAAATGCCAATGACTGGAATTTGTCGCGCTCGCGTTTTTGGGGAATTCCCCTCCCTATCTGGCGCACAGAAGATGGCTCGGAAGCTCTATGCATGGGAAGTGCAGAACAATTGAAATTGGAAATCGAAAAGAGTGTAGCGAAGGGTTTCATGACATCGAATCCACTCGCTGATTTTGTTCCCGGCGATAACAGCAAGGCCAACTATGAACGCTTTGATCTACACAAGCCATATGCCGACGACATCGTGCTTGTGTCAGCGTCTGGTCAGCCTATGCGCCGTGAGTCGGATCTAATCGATGTGTGGTTCGACAGTGGTGCAATGCCGTATGCGCAATTGCATTACCCATTTGAGAATAAAGAATTGATAGACCAAGGAAAAGCATTTCCTGCTGATTACATTGCTGAGGGTGTCGATCAAACACGTGGTTGGTTTTACACGCTTCACGCAATCGCTACGATGTGTTTCGATTCGGTTGCATACAAAAACGTTATTTCGAACGGACTGGTGCTCGACAAGAACGGCAACAAAATGTCGAAGCGTTTGGGTAACGCGGTTGATCCATTCACCACTATTGCCAAATACGGCCCGGATGCAACACGCTGGTATATGATTACCAACGCACAGCCTTGGG
Organism: Flavobacteriales bacterium; assembly: GCA_044353065.1. Lineage (GTDB taxonomy): Bacteria > Bacteroidota > Bacteroidia > Flavobacteriales_D > Sanyastnellaceae > JAIBBG01. Next base: position 1,802 of record JBILCQ010000041.1, read on the forward strand.
ACAACCTCAAGTTTGATGTGGAGGGAATAGCCGAAGTTCAACGCAAGTTTTTCGGAACACTCTACAACACTTACGGGTTCTTTGCCATTTATGCCAACATCGATCAATACGTCATTGACGGATCCAATACAATACCGTTAAGCGAACGCAGTGAACTCGACCGATGGATTATTTCGAAGCTGAATAGTCTCATTCAAACCGTTACCGATTGCCTCGATGATTTTAATCCGACAACGGCAGCCCGAGAAATAGAAGAGTTTGTAGATGCGCATTTATCGAATTGGTATGTACGCCTTTGTCGCAAGCGCTTCTGGCATGGCGAGTTGAGTAATGATAAAAAAGCTGCGTATCAAACACTGCATGAGTGTTTGGTAGCCGTAGCACAATTGGCTTCGCCTTTTGCACCATTCTTCAGCGATTGGCTCTATCGCAATCTGACAGAAACCGCTCGCGAAAAAAGCAGCACAGTGACCGATGCGTTGAATTATGAGTCGGTTCATCTCAGTTTATTAGTGAGGGCAGACGCCTCCAAGATGGACCAAGAGTTAGAGAGTAGAATGGATTTCGCGCAGAAGATTTCATCGATGGTGCTTTCTATTCGTAAAAAGGAAAACTTGCGTGTTCGTCAACCGCTGCGCGCCATTCGAATTCCTGTTTTGCAGCAAAGCGACAAGGAGAGAATGGAAGCGGTATCCGATATTATTCTGGCAGAAACTAACGTGAAGCAACTCGAGTTGGTCGATGAGTCGCAAGCGCGAATCGTAAAGAACCTCAAGCTCAATTTTAAAACGTTGGGTAAGAAGTGCGGCAAACATATGAAGGCCGTTCAGGCCTATGCGCCGCAACACGCAGAGGATATTATCAAAGCGATCGAGTCTCAGGGCAAGTATGATGTCCATATTGAAGGTGAAACCATTGAGCTGATTCCGGAGGATGTGGAAATTATCCCCGTAGATATTCCCGGGTGGAAGGTGGCGAATGAAGGAGCGTTGACGGTGGCTTTAGACATAACCCTCGATGACGCCCTGCGCAATGAGGGTGTTGCCCGCGAAATCGTGAATCGGGTGCAGAACCTGAGAAAAGAGGCAGGTTTTGAGGTTACAGACCGCATAAATGTCAAGATTGCATCAAGTGACGCAATTCGTGAAGCGGTGGCATCAAATTCAGAATATATTCGCAGTCAGATTTTAGCCGAGGAACTCGAGTTGATGGATGCCCTTCAAGAGGGTTACGAAGTTGAAATAGAAGAGGGTAAGCCGACTAAAATTGCACTTTTCAAACTAAATTAACTTACCATCATGGCAACAAAAAAAGTAGCCAAAAAAGCCGTTTCCAAGAAGCCTGTTAAAAAGGCTACGAAGCCCGTAAAGAAGGCTCCGGCTAAACCCGTAAAGAAGGCAGCTAAACCAGCGCCTAAAAAGGCGGCTAAGCCAGCTGCAAAAAAAACAGCCAAAAAAGTTGCTCCGAAAAAAGCTACTCCGAAAAAAGTAGTAAAGCCGGCAAAAAAGGCGGTTGTGAAAAAGGCAGCTCCCAAGAAGCCGATTGCCAAGAAGGCTGTTGCCAAGAAAGTTGCGAAGCCAGTAAAAAAGGTAGTCAAGCCGGCGAAGAAGGTGGTGAAGGCTCCTATTAAAAAGGTAGTAGCCAAGAAAGTAGTAGCGAAAAAAGCGCCTGTTAAAAAGTCGGTGAAACCTGCAGCGAAAAAGGCGGTACAAAAGCCGGTAGCTAAGAAGCCGGCTCCCGTTAAGGTAATTAAGCCGGTTGCCAAGCCGGTTGCTAAGCCACAACCTAAGGTAGTAGCGAAGCCGGTTGCACAACCCAAGCCCGTTGCCGCTCCGGTTGCAAAACCAACTTCGGCACCTGCGGTGAAGAAAGAAGAAACAAAACCGGTAGCTCCTGTGGCTCCCGTTGTAAAAAAGGATGAGAAGAAGAGTATGACAGATGTACGCTATTCGGACAAGGATTTAAAGGATTTCGAAACACTGATTCACGAAAAATTGAAGGTGGCAAAATCGGATCTCGAAGAATTGAAGCAATCACTTTCTCATGAAGGTGACAATTCAACCGATGATACGGCTCCGACTTTCAAAATGATGGAGGATGGAAGCGAGACTATGAATCGCGAAGAACTTTCTCAACTGGCCGCGCGTCAGGAAAAGTTCATCGTGAATCTCGAGAACGCATTGCTCCGCATCAAGAATAAAACCTATGGCATTTGTCGTGTTACCGGCAAACTGATTCCTAAAGAACGTTTGCGACTGGTGCCTCACGCTACGCTGAGCATCGAGGCGAAAAACATGCAATAAACCGAATGTAAAAACTGAGGAGTGAAACCACAGGACATAGTGCCGATGGTTTCACTCTTTTTTTAGAAGTCATTGTGAAGAAGGCGCTCCTTACCATTTTTACTGTACTCATCTTGGATCAATTGCTCAAGATTTGGGTGAAGCTCAACTTTCATTACGGTGAAAGTAAAACACTCATACCCGGTTGGCTTGACCTACAGTTTGTGGAAAATCCGGGCATGGCCTTCGGCTGGATGATTCCTGGTGATGCCGGAAAACTTACGCTCAGTATTTTTCGATTGGTGGTTGTTTCCGGAATTGCCTGGTACCTGTATCGTCTGATCAAAGAAAAAGCGCATTGGGGATATGTTGTTTGCGTGAGTCTCATTGTCGCCGGTGCCATGGGCAATATCGTCGATAGTCTGGCATACGGGCTCATGTTTGATCGCGGCTCAACCTACGATCCCGACTTTAATGATTACACCATGTATTTCGGCAAAGCAGAGCTCAATTACGAGGGCTATGCGAAGCCGCTAATGGGAAATGTAGTCGACATGTTTCACTTTACCGCGCGTTGGCCAGGGGGCGAGCCGCACGAACATGCAGAAATTTTCCCACCCATTTTCAATATTGCAGATGCCAGTATTACCGTTGGGATTATTCTCATCATGCTCTTCCAACGACGTTTTTTTCCAAAGAAAGAAGAGCGTGATTCATCTTCTGAAATGAATCACGATGAAGCGAGTCAAGCTGAATCACAGCCGGCAGAGCTCTAAGTGAATTTCCTTCTTAAAGAAGATTTTAGTAGCTACTTCGAACGCTCGAGTGTAATCGGAAACGAAGAATTCGTTACTCGGTGCATTCGTTGAGCAAAGCAGCGACTCCTTTTCTAATATCCCTTTTAATTTCCGCGCAACGACTTCTGCAGAATCGAAAATTCTCACCTTACCGTGAAAGAATGCTTCAATCTCTTTTTTAATAAGAGGATAGTGAGTGCAAGCCAATACGAGTCCATCGATATTATTTAACTCAGGGTTACTCAAGTACTCATTCAAAATTGCCTCGCTGATTGTGTTGTTGTAGAATCCTTCCTCAATCATGGATGCAAGCAGAGGTGTTGCCAATGCGTGGTAGTTCAATTGAGGTTTTCGTCGGGCAAATTTTTCCTGATAAACGCCACTGGCCACGGTGGTCTTCGTTGCAATAATTCCAACGTGTCGAATGGAATCATCCGCAATAACCTCTTCAATCATGGGGTCGATAACATTGATTACAGGAACCGCTCCCTTGTAGGTGTCGCGAAGGGCTTCATAGGCAGCTGCAGAGGCAGTATTGCAAGCAATGACTATCGCCTTGCACTTCTTTTCTTCCAGTAAGAAACGCGTAATGTTGACGGCATACTGCGCAATAAGCTCTTTCGATTTGTCGCCGTAGGGCAGGTGAGCTGTATCGCCATAATAGATCAGGGATTCGTTCGGCAGAATCCGTTGAATAGCGGAAGCAACTGTCAATCCGCCAATACCGGAATCGAAAACACCAATAGGACGTTCGTTGCTCATGGCCTAAAAATAAGGCCCGGAGGTTATCCGGGCCTTACATGAATGGAATATTCAATTATTTCTTAGGAGCTTCTTTCGCTTCGTTCGTGAAGTCAGGAATGCCCAGTTTTGTGCAAACCAATTTCGTCACATCATCGCCACCCATGTAGAGCAGCGCACCAGCGCCTGCGTCGAAAACATAGGTGTAGCCATTGGCCTTTGCTACTTCTTCGATGGCTTGTTTGGCTTTCTCCAAAATAGGCGCAACCTTGCGCTGTTCTTCAGCAGATACATCAGCGCTTGCCTGTTCCTGGAAATCATAAATTCCTTGTTCTTTCGATTGAATTTCTTTCAGCTTGGTGTCGAGAATCACTTTGGGAGCTGTTTGCTCAGACTTTTTGAAATCCTCAATGAGTTTTTCATATTCAGTGCGCATGGCCAACAATGCGTCTTCGTACTGTTTTTTATACGTGTTTAATTCTTCGTAAGCTGTTTTGTATTCCGGCATATGCTCAACGAGCATTTGACCATTGATGTGCCCAAGTTTTTGAGCTTGACCGACCATCCAAAATCCGCATAAGGCGATCGCGAGAGAGAGTTTTTTAATCATAGTGAATTTTAAATCTTGAAAATTCCGCTTAGAATTTCCGTGCCAAATGTAGGCATACAATTTTATTTATCTTTTATCGGAGCGCGTTCGCCTCCTTTGGGTGGCGCGGCATTTTTGCCTCCGTCACCTTTACCATCTGTTTTCTTTCCTTCCTCCTCACTTTCTCCTTCGCCTTCTCCTCCGCCTTCCTCATCTAGTGTTTCACCTGGCTTGAGTCCCATTTTTTTCAAAACCTTGTCGCTGATGTCATACTTCGGGTTTGTATAAAGCATATTGCTACCGGACGATTTATCGAATACCACCATGAGCGCGCTCGTAGAGGCAACCTCTTGAATGGCTTCGTAAATCTGGTCTTGAATCGGCTTAACCAATTCCTCACGTTTTTTGAATAACTCTCCATTGATACCAAACTTCGCCTTCTGCATGTCTTTCGCTTCCTGGCGCTTAGCTTCAATTTCCTGTTCGCGCTTTTGCTTCATCTCGTCGGTAAGCAGGATTTTTTCTGCTTGAAGGGATGTTTCCAGTTTTGCAATGGTTTCATATTTATTCTCAATATCCTTCTGCCACTGGTTGCTCAGTTTGTTGACCTCGGCCTGTGCTTGTTGGTATTCGGGAATGTGGCTCAGTATGTATTTCGAATCTACATACGCGAATTTCTGCGCCTGGCTGAAGAGCGATACGATGAGTAATAGACCGGTTGCTAAAAATTTCATGAAGCTAAGGGTTTCAGTAAAATAAGTACGAAGGTAATGTTTCTAGAGCTCTCCCATATTCATACCGATGGAGAAGTGGAATTGACCTCGAGCCATGTTGGGGTATGAAGGCAAATCATCCAAACGCCATCCGTAATCAAAACCAAGCAATCCAAACATGGGAAGGAAAATGCGCAATCCGGTTCCGGCCGATCGATACACTTGGTAAGGGTTGAATAACCGCATATCGCTCCACGTATTGCCTGCTTCCGCAAAAGCCAACATGAATATGGTTGCACTTGGGTTGGTCGAAAGCGGGTAGCGAAGCTCTGCACTGTACTTGGCAATAGCAGGCGCTCCGGTGTTTTGATTGGGCGATGTAAGAGCCAAATCGTCATATCCTCGGAGGTTTACAATTTCTCGTCCGTCGAGAAGGAAACCACTCAGATAAACCCCTCCGAGATAGAATCGCTCGAATGGTGTAAGTCCCAAACGCTTGTTGTATGACCCAATGAATCCCAAACCGACATTGGTATGCAACACGAATTTGCGCTCCTTATGTTTATTGAGTGCCGTGTACCAATGCGCGGTGAATTTCATCTTGTAGTATTCTACCCATTTGAATCGATCGCTTTGTGAAAGATTTTCGTAATCGAATGTCTTTCCTCCGAAGCGTTCCGCGAAAAACTTGTAAGGAGGAGTAAGCTTCGAAGTGAAGGTGATTTGTGAACCGTACGTTGGATAGATAGGTTCACTGGTGGAACTTCTCGAAATGGTGAAGTTATATGCGATATTATTGGCGTTGCCATTGGAGAAATCTCCAAAAAACGCTCTGTAGTTATTCAGTATGAATTTTTGATAGGAAATACCGGTGTAGAGAACAAAGTAATCGTCAGGTTTTTGAAGGCGTGTTCCAATGTTTATGGATCCACCCACTACTTTCAGTTCTTGCAGGTTCGGATTGTCGTCGCCAACAGAATAGTTCTCGCGCAAGAATGCGTTGTTGTCCAAATCGCTTTGACGAAGGCGACGCATCTGCCCGTTGGTTTGTCTTGAAATGCTCGATGAAACTGTCAAAGAGGTTGGTTTCTTTCCGCCAAGCCATGGCTCGGTGAACGAGATATTGTATGCCTGGAAAAAGGGTCCGTTGGATGAAGCACTTAGCGACAGTCGCTGGCCATCGCCTGTTGGAAGCGGGCTCCATGCCTCCTTCTTAAAGAAGTTACGCATCGAAAAATTGGTGAAGCTTAATTGCAACGAACCAACCACTCTTCCACCGCCCCAACCACCGCTGAGTTGTATTTGATCGTTTGGTTTCTCTTCAAGAACATATTCCAAATCGACCAATCCTTCCTCAGGTCTCGGATTCGTTCGAACATCGAATGATTCCTGATTGAAATATCCGAGTGAAGCCAATTCTCGTTGCGTTCTGATGATATCACTTCGGTTGAACAACTCGCCCGGACGTGTGCGTATTTCGCGGAATATCACGTGGTCATTGGTTTTGGTATTTCCGCTAACCGTAATTTGACCAATGCGGAATTGTTTGCCTTCATTCATCCGAACTTCAATGTCGATGCTGTCGGGCTCAACCAACGTTTCAACCGGAAATGCATAAAAGGCCAAGTACCCGTCGTCGGTATACAATGACGAAAGGTCGATGCCCTGCGGATTAAAGTTAAGCCGCGTTTCGAGAAGCTCAAGGTTGTAGATGTCGCCTCGGCGGATATTCAAAACACTGTCGAGTCGGCCGGTAGTGTATTTTGTATTGCCTACAAAGTTCACATTGCGGAAGTAGAATCGCTTGTCTTCCTCAATCTTCATGTAAATGCCCACGCGCTCTTTGTTGATAGTGTAGACGGAGTCGACCGCTATCTTGGCGTTTCTGAAACCTTTCTTGTTGTATTTGGCAATGATTTTTTGCTTGTCCTCTTCGTATTTCTCTTCCAGGAATTTCGACGATTTGAAAATTCGCTTCCAATCACGCTCCTTGGTTTCTTTCATTGTGCGCTTTATGGCCTTCACGCTCATGACCGGACTCATCTTTTTGCCTTTCAGAAATAAAAAGTCACGTCGCTCCATGGCAACGCCTGCGCCTTCAATTTTGATTTCTTCGATTTTTACGCGATTGCCTTTGTTTACGTCGAACTCCAGTATGATTCCATTTTGCATGGTGGCATCCGGGCGTTCCGAAATTTTTACGGAAGCTGCATAGTATCCTTTTTCGATGTAGTAGTCCTTGATGGTTTTGATTGAATTGTTTTTTACGTTGGGTGTACTGATTGTCATGGTCCTCAAATCGAGTTTCTCTCTCAGATTGTCGGCTTCTGATTTTTTCACACCGTTGATGACATACTTCGTCATCCGTGGCGACTCTTTCAAACTAATCACGAGAAATACATCATTTCCCCTGAATTCGGCTGCATAAATTCCAATGTCCGTGAAAAGACGTTGTTTCCAAAGCTTACGAATCGCGTCAGTTATGGCATCTCCCGGAATGGTGATTTCATCGCCTTCCTGTAGGCCACTGAAAAGTTTGATGGCTTGAACATCCGTGAATTCTGCGCCAACCACCGTAATGCCTGCAATACGATAATTGAGCGGTGCTGCATAATCGATTTGGTTTCCAATAATGGTTTGGCCTATTCCGGAAAATGCACAAGCTTGAAGAAAAGTTAGAATAAGACAAATACGGAAGGTGAGGCGCAATGCGCCCGAATGCAGAGCGAAGAACTCAGACCGTATGTGTTTCATGCTATGCTTCATAGGGTGTGTGGGTAGGGTCCGACTCTCCGGCAATTTGTTCTGATGTTTTTCCGAATCGTCTTTCGCGCGATTGGAAATCGACAATAGCCGCAAAGAAATCTTCTTCTCGGAAGTCGGGCCAAAGTGTTTCGGTGAAATAGAGCTCAGCGTACGCGATTTGCCAGAGCAAAAAATTACTGATTCGCTCTTCTCCACTGGTGCGGATCATCAACTCGGGATCCGGGAAGTCGGCCGTTGATAGTTTACTGGCAAACAAATCATCGGTGATTGCATCGGGGTGAATGCCTTCTGCTACAATTTGTTTTACGGCGTGGGTAATCTCCCAGCGCGCACTGTAATTCAAGGCCAATATGAGGTTAACACGACGATGAGATGCCGTATGCTCCATGGCTCGCTTCAATTCTGAATGACAGTCGTCGGGAAGTCTCTCTAAATCTCCGATTGCATGCAGTCGTACCTCGTTTTCATCGAGCTCGGGTAATTCGCCGATAATGGTTTGTACCAAAAGATTCATCAATGCATCGACTTCTTCTTTAGGTCGATTCCAATTTTCCGTCGAAAAGGCGTATAGGGTAAGGAATTCTACACCGCTTCGAGTGGCTGCCTTCAGGGCTGCCCTCACGGATTCTACGCCATGCGAATGCCCGAAGATGCGCTCCCGGCCTTGGCTTTTTGCCCAACGGCCGTTTCCATCCATGATAATGGCAACATGCCGGGGAACCCGTGTCTTATCGATTTGGTTGAGTAAACTCATGCATTAGAGCCCGCAAGCGCAGGTTTTGAAACGCGCAAATTTACTACTTTCTTAGGCCTAAATCGCCTGCCAAAAAAGGTTGAAAAATGAAGTTATCGACTATTCGTGCTCCCAACAGGTGGTTGCTTTGCGATCTATTCGAACGTTGAGCGACACCATCGTAAAGAAATAGTAGTCTTTTCTGCCCGGGTCGCCTCGCTGCAACCCGCTATTACTGTCGAATCCGTCGTTAGATATTTCCTTGCGCAAGCTGCGATCGGCAAGCAGGGCAGCAAGTTCACCGTTGTAATCCTCCAGCAAGGTTGGATCAGCATATTTTCCGGAAATATCATCGATGTAGTCGGTCCATGTTTTTCGAATGCCCCATTCAATGCTTAATCCGAATATCGCATAGAGATTTGTTTTGATACCAACTCCGAAAGGCACCGAAAACATGGTGGTTTTGTATTTCTTGTCACCGAAATCTGTCCCTTGACCTTCCGTGCCCAGCGGCTGCAATTCGTACCAAGTACCCCGGTATTGGGCCATGGGCCGCATCCGATAGTAGGCTATGCCGCCGAACAAATAGGGTGAGATCGGGAATTTGCGATTTCCTAGCTGGTAGTTGAAGAAGTTCAATTCACCTTGAAGACTGCCTTCAATGATTTGGTTGCGAAAGCTGAGGTTTCTGTTTCGAATCCAGGGATCTTCGCTGTCGGCATCGCGCGCGTCTATAACGTGATATAGAATGCTTGTTTTTAGAGTCCAACGTCGATTGAAATTATTGCGAAAAGAGATGCCCCCGCCACTTTTCAATCTGGTTCCAAAGTGTTGATATGGGTTTATTTCACCGAGGTAATAGCTTGTTCCGAAAAGAATACCGACATCCTTGCTTCGCTCGAATTTATTCTGTTGAGCCGACAAAGCAAAACATGACAAGGTTATCACGATGGTGAGAAATGTCTTCACAATTATTGCAACGCGACCTTTTTTCATCTATTGCCGTTGTACGAATGCTTGGTAAGAATGTTCCGATTACCTGGGTTTTGTTCGTGCGTCATGACCCCATCCCATTTTTTGACGAATGGTATTGAAAAACCCCATTCCCGGTAAACTTACCATATGAAGCTCGAAAGAAGCTCTTGTTAGGTCTACAATGGTTTCATTATCGACCACAAAGGAGCGGCTATCCAACGTGAGTGTGAAGTGAGGTTCCCGTCCTTCTGCGCGTAGCGATACCTTCCCGGTGTTCTGCAAAACGAACGGCCGCACATTCAAGTTGTGAGGTGCAATGGGCGTGAGTATGACGTTGTTGCTTTCCGGCATTACGATAGGTCCACCACAGCTCAGCGAGTAGGCGGTTGAGCCCGTCGGTGTAGCTACAATGAGCCCATCGGCCCAATAGGTGTTCATGAACTGGTCATTGATATAGGCATGAATCGTAATCATGCTGCTGCGCTGCTTGTTGGTAAGCGTCACATCGTTAAGAGCAAATGGAAAGTCGCCAAAGTCTTGCTGTTCGCTTCTTACTTCAATCAGTGAACGCCTGTCAATGGTGAAGTCTTGATTCACAAGTGCCTCAATTGCATTGTCGATATCGTTACCGGAAACAGGTGAAAGAAATCCCAATCTTCCGGTGTTAATACCGAGCACAGGTATTCGCGTGTCACGAATGAGCGCGGCTGTTTCAAGCAGGGTCCCGTCGCCACCAACACTGAGCAAGAACGACACGTTTTGTAAATCTTCCGTAGTCCTGAAAATTTCAACGGTGCTTGGTAAGGTTACTTTCTGAGATAGAAACAGGTAGAATTTTTCGTGCACCAGTATGCCAATTCCACGGCGGACCAGCGCATCGAATAACGTTTCAATGCTATCAGTAAATTCTTGGTCGAATCGTTTTCCGTAGAGCGCTATTTTCACTGTTTCTCGATTTCAATTGCAAATAAACAAAGAAGCCATTCGTATTCGACGAATGGCTTGTATTCATTTACGGTTTGTTGAA
>JBILCQ010000251.1:0-3656 GCA_044353065.1 Flavobacteriales bacterium
TGGAACAGCAAAACAAAACATCCGGTATTCTATTGATGGTATTTTTTGCATTAGCAACTGCCGCTGTTATCATCCTTAGTGCATCAGAGGCAAAAGCATGGCAGCGTGTTTCTCAAGAAAAATCCTAAGCAGGAAATTTCATTATCTATAATACTGAAACGAACCAATGCATACTAAAGCGTTGTAATGTGTTAGACTGTGATTCACCTGGATTTACCGCGGTTAACCGCGGTAGATTGAGGTGGAATAATGCTGGAGTGTCGAAAAACCTGGCACTTTCAAGTGTCTAATTTTCTGTGAGAATTATGACTTGATGTAATGTAAAAAAACACCCTGTCCTAACAAGTAATAATTTTCGATCATTTAGAATGCAATTCTTCTTGACTCGTTTTGATCCTTATGAATTGAACTTGCGCAAATCCGTAACTTTACACCATGACCATCGACGTTGTTTGCGCCCTCATTATCCGTAATGGCTTCGTGCTTTGTGCGCAACGAAGCGAACGCATGGCATTACCTCTCAAGTGGGAGTTCCCGGGGGGCAAGCTGGAGCCCAATGAACTTCCCGAGGCAGCATTGCAGCGAGAGATTCTGGAAGAGCTTGGGGTTGAAATCGAAATAGTCTCCGCTCTTCAGGTGTCGGAATATTCCTACGACGGTGTTCGAACTATTCGACTGATTCCCTTTCTGGCTAGTATTATAGACAACAACGAACCAAAAGCACACGAGCACTGCGAAATTCGATGGGTACCTAACTCAGAGCTTATGCAATTGGATTGGGCAGCTGCCGATGTGCCAATCGTCCTTGAATACATCAATCGTTCATGAAAGAAGGCTATTACGAAAAGATAATTACGCAGACATTGCAGCGCGAGCTTGAAGCGCTCGATGGATACTTAGTGCAACGCACTCCCTTTGGGAAATCTGACGGACCTGTGTTCATAGGTCGATTCTTCCAATCGTTCATCCAACGGGCGTTTCACCAGCTATCAGGCGAACGAGACGAACTGGCCAAGGTGAAAATCATTGAACTTGCTAATGCGCTCATCGAGGTTGTTTCGAATCACCTCGACGATGCGGAATTTCTCAACGAATCCATTGATTTACGAGGTGAAATCCTAAAAGCCTGTTTCCAGCAAGCGTACTTTCCTCATTCCAATATCGATACTCACTTCAAAGAGGTATTCCCCTTCACGGGGCTATCCGAATCGGAGTTGTTCACGGGAAGTAAAGCCGGCATTAGCCTGGAAAGCGAACTCAAGAAAGAAATGCTCACCGCGGATGAAGTTTGGTGGCTCGTTTCATTCATCAAGTTTGAAGGGGTTCGTTTATTCGAACAAGTCTTACGTAAACTCGAAGAAGAAGGTAAGAAGGTGCGCATCATCTGTACCGTTTACATGGGTGCCACCGATGTGAAGGCAATTGATTTTCTTAGTCAGTTTTCAAATGTAGAAATCAGAATATCTTACAATACCAAACACGAACGACTGCACGCCAAATCGTATTTGTTCATTCGCAATTCTGGCTTTCATACGGGCTATATCGGTTCGTCGAACATGAGCCGCTCTGCGCTCACCAACGGACTCGAGTGGAACTTGAAAATCACCCAACAAGAAATCCCTCACATTATCACGAAGTGCCGGAGCACTTTCGAGACCTATTGGAACGATTCGAATTTTGAAGTATATAAAAGTGAGATTCACCGCGAGAAGCTAATCGAAGCATTGAGCGCGGGGCACTATAAAACTTCGGAAGACACCATCTCCAAGTTTTTTGATATCTATCCCTTCCCTTACCAGCAAGAAATCTTAGATCAACTAGCCTACCGACGCAGTCTGGGTGAAAACCGAAATCTGGTTGTGGCGGCTACCGGAACGGGTAAGACCGTCATGGCGGCGTTCGATTTCAAGCGATTTGTGAAAACAAATCCCCAAGCTAATTTCCTATTCGTCGCACATCGCGAGGAGATACTGCGTCAAGCGCGCTTTACGTTCAGACAAGTATTGCGCAACAATGATTTCGGAGAGCTTTGGTATGGTGGCCAAGAGCCCAAGTCTATCCGTCATGCGTTCGTTTCCATCCAAACGTTGAACAACCGCATCGATAACCTTTCCGTTGCTCCGGACTTTTACGACTATATAATAATCGACGAGGTTCACCACAGTGCAGCCAATTCTTATCAAAAGCTGCTGCAGGCCTTCACGCCACAAATCTTGGTTGGACTCACAGCCACGCCGGAGCGGCACGACGGAAGCGATATCTCCCGCTATTTCGGTCACAGCATATCTGCCGAAATACGCTTGGCTGAGGCCCTAAACCGCGGACTACTCTGCCCCTTTCAATATTTCGGAGTTACTGACCAGGTCGATATTTCGCGTGTTTCCTGGCGTCGTGGACGCTATGTTGTCGAAGAATTAGAACGACTTTACAGTGAAGATGACCGCCGAGTTGGTGATATCCTTCGCAATTGCGATAAGTACCTAAAAGATATGCACCAAGTGCGCGCCTTGGGATTTTGTGTATCGAAGAAACATGCGGTTTTCATGGCCGAACGTTTTGCCGCCAAAGGGTTTCGTGCCGCCTATCTTACTTCAGACAATACAGAAGAACGCAAAACGATCATTCAGCGCTTGCAGACGCGACAAATCAATTACCTCTTTGTGGTTGACTTATTCAACGAAGGGGTAGATATTCCGGAAGTAGATACGCTGCTGTTTTTACGACCAACCGAGAGCCTTACCATCTTCTTGCAGCAACTTGGGCGTGGATTGCGCTTGCATGAAGATAAGGATTGCCTAACCGTGCTCGATTTCGTAGGACAACAACACGCCGAATACAGCTTTGAGCACAAGTTTCGCGGCATGTTGGGGAAAACCCACACACGGATCCGTGAAGAGATTGAAAACGACTTTCCGCATTTACCCTTGGGTTGCTCCATTACGCTTGAGCGGACAGCTAAAGAGGTCATACTTCAAAACATCACTCGCTCCTACCGCGGCGGTGTTCAGACCTTGGTGAAGGCCATATGCCGATTCAAGCAAGAATACACGGTGCCTCTTACCTTGCGCAACTTCAGTGAATATTCAGAAATTGGACTGCACAAAATCTACAGCTCGAAAGTGCTTTTTCACCAGTTGGTGCGAAAAGCTGAAGGCGAACAAATAGAACAAACCCCACTGGAGGAGCAAGTCGCCAAACTGCTGGGCACAACCTGGCTATCAACAGAAAGTGCTAGTTATTTCAACTTCGTTCAATCGTATTTATCTGAAAAGTCATGCGACTATGGATTTGTAGAACAACAGCAAATGTTGACAATGTTCTACGTTGACCTATTCGATGCTGCACCTGCAGTGGATACGCACGATCGAATAACCGATGCCCTAAACGAATTGCTGCAAGATGAGGCCACGGTATCCGAAATGCAGGAATATATAGCATTACGCCTATCCCAACTTACAGGGGTAGAGAAAAGCTTTCAAAGTACTATCCCGTGCGCCCTTCGCTTACATGGACGCTACACGCGCAATCAAATACTTGCTGGTTTTTCTGAAACAAAGCTGAATAAACTCGCCACAAGCCGGGAAGGTGCTTACCGGATCTCCCACGCGAATACGGAGCTCTTATTTGTTACACTCGACAAAAGCGACTTTAAGCAT
>JBILCQ010000252.1:0-3652 GCA_044353065.1 Flavobacteriales bacterium
GCAGCGACAAAGCGGTGATGTGCAGGGGATGAATGTGCGGAATTTTGGAAGAAATAGTATTGACACTGATGCCGTACAACAGAGTGGCAAGTATGATGAGCGCAGCAAAAAGCGGATTGGCTGAACTGCCGGATTTGTTGAGAACGATAAGACTGATAGCACCGGTTAAACCAATCAAGATTCCCAACAATTGCATCCGCTTGAATTCTTTTCGAAAGAAAGTAACGCCGATGAGCAGCGTAAAGAGAGGCGTGAGTGTGTTGAGTATTCCTGCCAGACTGCTGTCGAGATGCTGTTGCGCCGTGGTAAAGAGAACCGCAGGAATGCCGCTGCCCATAAGTCCAACCACTGCGAGATACTTCCACTCGCTCACTTTGATTTTTCGGAAAGCGCGAATCGAAACCGGTAGAAGCAAAAGCGACGCGATTCCCATACGCAGCGCTGCAACTTGCTCGGGGGCGAGTACGGGCTTGCCCAGCTCATCGCGCATTGCGTTTTTCATCAGAATAAATGAGCTGCCCCAGGTGAGCGCCAACACGGCTATTGCAAGAAGATGGAACGGTCGCGAAACGGTTGATTGCATTGCTGCAAAGTTACCGATGTGAGGAACAATTAGCCCCGTTACATTTGTGGTGAATTTTTGATACCATGAAAAAGTTTGCTTTTGTTCTTTTGATGAGCTTTCTATTCGCATCATGCGGTGAAGTAGCTGCTCCTGCCAAGCCGGATACGGTTGTAACCCATCGTGACCTCGACTCGGAAGTAATAAAGACAGTTGCCAAGATGTCGATTGGCGGAATGATGTGTGCCGAAGGATGCGGCGGAAAGATTCAACAGGACTTGCGCGCGCTGCCGGGTGTGATTGGGACGGAACTCGAGTTTGTAGAAAACAGTGCTGAGAATACAGTTAAGGTAGAGTATGATCCCGCAGTTACCGACGAAAAAAAACTCATAGAGTGCGTGCATGGAATTGCGGATGGAAAGTACTCGGTCTCCAAAGTGGAAGTGCTCCACTATCACGGATTGCAGAATAAGTCATCAAACGGAGGGGCTGCTGTCTAACGTATGGGCATTCGAAACACCGTTCGATTACTCGCGCAGATTTCTCTTGTGCTCACCTTCGTTGTTATAGTCGCAGGTAGTATAGTCCGCATGACAGGTAGCGGTATGGGCTGTCCGGACTGGCCGAAGTGTTTCGGTTATTTTATTCCTCCAACCGATGAGGAAGTTTTGTTTTTCAAGGAAGGATATTCGTACGATGCCGGGCAAATGATTGTGCGGCACGATACGCTTTGGGTTGCAAATAGTGCATTTACTTCTATTGCCGAATTCAATCACGCCGATTGGCATAAATACCCGAAACATGATTACGCGATTTTCAATGTGGTACACACGTGGGTAGAATACATCAATCGACTTGCAACCGTTGTGTATGGGATACCGGTGTTTTTGCTTTCGTTGTTAAGCTTGATTCTCCTGATACGCCAGCGTGACTGGATTATTTTCTCCTTGGCCTTTCTGACCGATGTAATGGTTGGTTTCGAAGCGTGGCTCGGTAAGCTGGTTGTTGACGGGAATTTGATAGAGAACTCGATTACGTATCACATGATCGGTAGTATTGCACTGGTGGCTTTGTTGTCGATTATGGTATTTCGCCTGAGCAAGGAGGATGAGGTTTTACAATCGAAGAGAACTTTCAGATGGGCTATGTGGACCTTAGCTGTTTTATTGTTCTGCCAGATTTTAATGGGTACACAGGTGCGAGAGCAGGTGGATATTGTAGCGAAGACAACAGTTGACCGTAGCGTTTGGATTGAGATGTTGCCGTCGATTTTTTACATCCATCGCAGTTTCTCTATAGTGATCTTAGTGCTGGCAGCTTGGTTGTATTTCAAAGGCAAGGAATCGCTTCGGTTGGTTCAATTTAATTGGGCAATGCTCGTGCTGATGCTCGAGCTATTGGTGGGAATTGTGCTTGCTTATTTGGACATGCCTGCACCAATGCAGCCCATTCATTTATTGCTTGGAGTGCTTTGCTTTGCCCTGGTTTTTTATGCAGGATTGCGTCTGCAATTCAAGCGGATATGAAATGATTTTTGCGTCTTAAACGGGCGATAAGAATTAATCATTCCTCTTTACATAAAGGAAGTGGTTCCATTGCGTTTTGTCGCATTGATAAAGAAGCGCAGAGAGAATACGTTGCTATACAGTACGTCGCTCACATTCCCAATGTCTGATAATGCATAGTCAATTTGGATTGTTCGAATGCGAAGTCCAAGACCGATATTCGGTTGAAAGGTCATGCTTTGAACGCCATCAAATTCTTTCACACGCTGAAAATTGCCTATTCCTGCACGCACGAAAATTGTTTTGTTGTAAGCCGCTTCCAACCCGAGGCTTGGGTCGATACTTACAGGCTTGGAACTCACAAGCACATTGCGCTTTCCGTCGGTTGTCATGACGGCGTTTGCTTCGGCTAGCAGTGTGGTTTTCTTGATAGTAAAGCTTCTGCCAATTCCCGCAATTACTCTTGGCATTGTTAGCTCTAAGGCGTTTTTTGGAATTTCATTACCCGTGTTTTGGAACACCTCTTTTTCTTTTGGGCTCAGGGTGTACGACCAAGCATTAAACGTAGTGGTGATGTCTTTTGCAACCACTCCTATTTGCCATTTTCCAACAGCGTATTGCATTCCTGCATCGATGCCAAAGCCCCAGCCTTGAGCGAAATCACCAATGTAACGGTATATGATTTTCGCATTCACTCCCCAGCTGAAGCGGTCTTTATTGTTGAGCCGGTTCATAATGGGAGAGTCATTGGTTACCATGTTGCTCGAATTAGTCAGCCCCTTTCTTCCGTAAGAAAAAATAAATGCATAATCGACTGCGGAAAATTTCGTGATACGGTCATAATCGATGTTGCCACCTTCGTCGATGAGATTCGTCGTGTTGGGAATATCATCAACACCAAATCGCACAATGGAAAATGCTGCAGCGCTGGAAGAGTCAATCGCTTTTCCAACGGAAGCATAATCAAACTTTGCAATTCCCGCGAAGTACTCAGAGTGCATTGCGGCCACCTGAATTTGCGATCCAAGCTTCGCTAAACCGGCCGGGTTCCAATATCCCGAGGTAACGTCGCTTACGGAAGCCACCTGTGCAGCCGACATACCCAACGCTCTTGCTCCTACACCAATGTTGAGGAATTCGTTGGAGTATTTAGGTGTCAGGTCCGTTGAGGTGTTTTGACTATAAGCATTAAGCTGTAATAAGAGCATCAGCACAAACAGATGTGTGCTGGTGTTCTTACTCATCTTAGCAATAGTCGGTATGAATGAAATCATGGCTCAAAAATAAGTTGCGGAGCCTTAACCGCGTAGCATTTCAATTATTGTGTATGCGATAGAATGCGGTTCCAGGGATGAGGGAATACGAATGTCGGTAACGCCATGCTTTTCGAGCTCTTCGCGTGTGGCCTCGCCGAATGCCACGCAATTCAGCGGTTTGTTGGTTGAGTTTTCTGCGCTGTTAATAAACGAACGAACGTTGCTCGGACTGGAAAAGACATAAAGCTCACACGTTGGAATGGAGGCCTTTTTTTCTTGGGTTGAATACACCGGCCAATCGATAACTTGTTCTGCCGGTAAGGCAGATT
>JBILCQ010000253.1:0-3646 GCA_044353065.1 Flavobacteriales bacterium
CCTTTGTTGAAGAGCTGCTGTAGCAGCCACCATACGCTCTCGATGTATTTGTTGTCGTAGGTGATATACGGATCGGTCATGTCGACCCAATAGCCCATCACCTTGGTGAGTTCTTCCCACTTGTCGGTATACTTCATCACCTCTCTTCTGCAAGCGAGGTTGTATTCTTCCACTGTAATCTTCTTGCCAATGTCTTCTTTGGTAATGCCCAGAGTCTTTTCAACAGCCAACTCGATTGGTAAACCATGCGTATCCCAACCGGCCTTGCGCTTCACTTGTTTGCCGTTGAGTGTTTGGTAGCGGCAAAAAATATCTTTAATGGTACGGGCCATCACGTGGTGAATACCGGGCATACCATTGGCGCTCGGCGGTCCTTCATAAAAGACAAAAGGATTGTCTGCGCTGCGTTCATCGATGCTGCGCTGAAAGATGCGCTTTGCATCCCAGAATGCCATTGTTTCGTCGGCTATAGCCGGCAGTTGCAGGCCTTTAAATTCGCGGTACACTTGAGCCATGATGGGGTATGGAAAGGTGCGCGAAGATAGCGAGAACTAGGTATGTAGGATAGTAGGATTGCAGGATTGTAGGGAGATTAGCCTAGCAGCCCCCTTCAATCCTATAATCCTACACTCCCATAATCCTAGACCTTAGAAATCTTAATCATATTCGTCATTCCCTGCTCACTGATAGGCATAGAAGCCAAGTGAATGATGAAATCTCCGTCTTTGATAAGGTTGTTCTTTTTGAGGAAGAAACGAATGTCGGCGATGGTTTGATCGGTGCTCACCATCTTATCGTAGAAGAATGCATGCACGCCCCAAACGAGATTCATTTGAGTCAAAATCTTCTTATTGCTGGTAAACACAAATACATTGGCATTAGGGCGCCAGCTGGAAATACGATAACCGGTATAGCCGCTAAACGACATGGTCACAAGCGCTGAAGCGTGCACTCTCGCTGCGAGGCGGCATGCGCTGTAACAAACACTATCGGTCATGAAGCGAGACACGTCAACATCGATGGGCATCTCTTCGTGGTAATAAATGCCCCCGTATGTCTCGGCTTCAGTAATGATGTTATTCATGATACGCACGGCCTCCGCGGGATATTTACCTACAGATGTTTCGCCACTCAACATCACCGCATCAGCACCATCAAGCACGGCATTAGCCACGTCGGTAACTTCTGCGCGAGTAGGTGTCATGTTAGTGACCATGCTTTCCATCATCTGTGTTGCCACGATAACGGGCTTGGCTGCCGACACGCATTTCTTGACGATTTTCTTTTGGATGAGCGGTACGCGCTCCAAGGGTATTTCTACACCCAGGTCACCACGAGCAACCATCACAGCATCTGTCTCACGGATGATGTCGTCTATTTGATCAACAGCTTCCGGCTTTTCGATTTTAGCGACCACTTTCGCGTGCTTGTTTGCGCGTGCGATAATTTCCTTGAGAGCAACCACGTCTTCTGCGTTGCGTACGAATGAAAGTCCGATCCAGTCAATATCATTGTTGAGCGCGAACTCGAGATCGGCTAAATCCTTCTCAGAAAGCGAGGGCAGTGAAACCTTCGTATTGGGCAGGTTCAACCCTTTCTTGGAAGAAAGCGGACCACCCTGAATAATCTCGCATTCAACCGTGTCTTTTGAGTTGGTTGATAGAATTCGAAGGGCCAGTTTGCCATCGTCGAGAAGTACGGTTTCGCCGGCCTTCACATCTTGAGCAAACTCTTTATAATTCGTGTAAATAATCTTATCGGTGCCTATTTGCTTCGTGGTCGTAATGGTAATCTTATTGCCGGTAACGATGTTCACGCAACCGTTTTCCATTTCGCCTACTCGCAACTTCGGACCCTGCAAATCGGCCAGCATCGATGTATTGGCGCCTAGTTCTTTATTGATCTCACGAATGGTATCGACCACTTTCTGATGATCTTCATACGCCCCGTGCGAAAAATTCAATCGGGCTACATCCAGACCGTTTTTGATCATTTGCATGAGCACCTCTTTCGAACTGCTGCTGGGGCCTATTGTTGCTACTGTTTTTGTCTTGTTCATGTTGGCTTGTTACCTGTTCTCATCGAGCAGGTGGTCTTTAAATTTTAACTTGTCGACTTCTTGCAGCTGGAACGCCAGCACGAAGTCATTTTTACGTAAGCCTTCTTGCAGCTTTTTCATGGTCGATTCTACGGGCTGTTCGATTTTCAAAAGATAATCGAACTGAAGCAAATCGGGCATGAGAGTGCCTTCAGGTGTTTTGTTATCGATCAAGGTGAACACGGTTTGATCAACCGGGTGCGTCCAGCGAAACCGAGCATGATGCGTAGTGGAGCGCTTTCCTTCAATTACGGCATCTTGAATGCGCACAAGGCGCCATCCCAAGGTTTTGTTGAGCGACCAAGCCAGGCGATAGTCTTTTTCATGGCTACTTACACCGATGATCTCAAAATCGTATTCGTCTTCTATTTCGAGGGTGTGAAAGGCCACTTACTGTCTCATTTACAAGCAGACAATTCCTGTTGTTGCCAAGGGCGAAAATCGGCATAAATCAGGTTCACACAAGCGTATTAATTGGAAACTTATTGGTCAGGGCTGTTGATAGCGCAGAACCGGGTAGCCGTTAGCCATCTGCAAGGATGCCTTCCGACCCAAGTAGAATGCACGGTTATCGCTGAGATGCCCGGCCGGAAATCCGAATGCTACGGGCACTTGAAGCCGTTCTGCTATAGCTCGGATGATGGCCCGTTCATCGGCGCCCCACGGGTTATCGGATGGGAATCCAAACGCTTTGGTGTTATCCTTCATTTGAGTGAAACCTCCGCAAACAATTGCCTTTACCGTTGAAAGCATTCCTGCGCGGTACATCCCCCACAGCATTCGATCGAGGTGATAGAGCATTTCGTCCACATCTTCGATAAATAGAATTATATCGGGAATGTTGCGCCAGGAATGGCTTCCCAAGATGCTGTACAATACGGAAAGATTGCCACCTAAAACGCATCCACTCACCTCGGCTACTTGAGCCATTTCTGTCGATGTGAATTCGCTCAACTCGCCAAACAGAGATCTACGCAAATTCTCGATAGCAACTTCTGTTGCATCGGGGAATGAAATAGGCATGGCGGAGTGTATGGTCGCTATGCACCGGCTATTGAGATGCGCGTGCAACACCGTTATGTCGCTGTATCCTGCAATCCACTTCGGTTTTTTTTCAAAGCGTGAAAAGTCGAGCATGTCAATGGTGTGCACCGTTCCATAACCACCGCGAGCGATAATGACGGCTTGCACATCGTCGTCGTCCAAGAGCTCTTGCAGTCCGTAAGTCCTTTCCTCGGCGGTCCCTGCCAACTGAAAATTGGGATTCAACACATTCGAAGCTACCTTCACTCGAAGCCCCCAGGAGGTGAAGCAATCGACGGCGGGCTGCAACTGTTCTGCGCTCACCCAACGCGCTGTAGCTGCGATGCCAATGCAATCGCCTGATTTTAGAAAAGGAGGAATCTGGAATACCATCTCGAAACTATCTTGCGCTCCAAATCTGCACCCTCCAGCGAGACGCGCAGCACAACCCGGGGCGTAGTTTTACACGTCCCTCTCAACACATTGGAATGAGCGAACCAAAACGATACCTGGTAACTTCTGCCC
>JBILCQ010000254.1:0-3631 GCA_044353065.1 Flavobacteriales bacterium
AGCCGGACGTGAGTTACGTGTGATGGTTGAAGCAGACCGCGTGTCTGACGATCAAGCCGATGCATTGGCTATAAGTTTGGCAAGCAAGATTGAAACAGAAATGACCTACCCTGGACAAGTTCGCGTCACCGTGATTCGGGAGAAGCGTGCAGTTGGCATTGCGCGATAAATAGGGAGTAGTTGAAAGTTGAAGGTTGAAAATTGAAAGTTCTGTAACGCAATTTTCAACCTTCAGCTTTCAACCTTCAACTTTCAACTTTCAACCAGCAACCTTGACTCATCACCCGTGAGCACCAAAGAACAAATGGCCACGAGCTTCAGCTGGAACACACTTACGGTTGTGTTGCAGGTGGTGATACAGTTGGCCTACACCGGTCTTTTGGCGCGCATGGTAGCTAAAGATTCATTCATGCTCATGGGTATCGTGCTTGGCATCATGGGCTTCGCCGAAATTTTTTCGCAGGTAGGTGTCGGTCCTGCACTTATCCAACGCAAAGAGGTA
Organism: Flavobacteriales bacterium; assembly: GCA_044353065.1. Taxonomy (GTDB): domain Bacteria; phylum Bacteroidota; class Bacteroidia; order Flavobacteriales_D; family Sanyastnellaceae; genus JAIBBG01. The sequence goes on from JBILCQ010000254.1 coordinate 503, forward strand.
AACCAGCAACATATCAATGGGGCATTCTACATCGCTGTCATTCTTGGACTCGGTTTCACTCTTTTATTTCTGGCATTGGCTCCGGCTATCTCGTTATTCTATGAATTGCCGGAGTTGAAGACCATCACGCAAGTTGTTTGCACCAGCTTCATTATTTCCGCCATTGCCGTGGTACCACGAAGCATGATGATGAAACACATGCGCTTCAAGACAATGTTCAAAGCAAGCATGATTTCGATTGTGGGTGGGAATCTTGTGGTTGGCCTTACCCTCGCCTATTTGCAGTGGGATGTATGGGCGTATGTATGGGCGCTATTCGCTCAAAACATACTGATGACTTTAGCGCTTTGGTATTATGAACCCGTGCGTGTAACGCTTCAATGGGAATGGAAATACACACGTGAGCTCATACGCTATGGTGCAGGTAGCACCTTATTCAATGCCTTGAATTACTTGGCTACTAAACTCGATGTGTTACTCGTGCCACGCGCGCTCCGAGCTGGACAAACCGAGCTATCTGCCGTGCAACGCAATATGGCCTCCTACTTCGAGCGGGCGAGCTATGCCATGACCCAACCCATCACCATCATGGGAAAATTGAGCGACAGTGTGTTGTTCAGTGGTATGTCGCGCATGCAAGACGACCGCGAACGTCTTCAAAAAACAGTGACACTCGCCACTTCAATGCTCGGCATCGTGCTCATTCCTTCGAGTGTTTTCATGTTCTTTTTCGCTGACGAGCTCATTACACTTTGGCTCGGTATCGACTATCTTGAAACCGCAGCCATATTGAAAGTACTTTTTATTGCGGTTGTCTTTCGCTCTATGAGCAAACTGGGCGATTCATTGCTTCGCGCCAAGGACGCCGTGTTTCAAGGATCTCTTTTCAAGGCCGTTTATGTAGCACTCATGGCTGCCGGTATTTGGTTCGGAACCTCGCACGGCATGAAAGGCGCGGCATTGGGGATTGTATTGGCCACCATCGTCCATTATGGAATGAATATGTTCATGACGACCCGACTTATTGAACTTCGATGGGGGACTTTAATCCAAGCTTGGTTGCCCGGAATTTTTCTAGGAATCATTTGCACTGCTGTCGGATGGACTGTTCACACATTAGCCTTTTGGCTTCATTTTCCCGGGTTTGCAACACTTGCAGTTGCGCTTATCGTTTTACCCGGCATATGCTTCCTTGGTATTCTAGCGTTTCCCCGCATGTTGGGTAAAGGCAGTAGTAACCCACTGCTCTATTTGCCCCAACGTTTGAAGCAAAGTAAAATAGTGGGCAACCTTGTTTCCAGGATTGAGTAAAAACGAAACATGAAAACACTGATTCGGTTATTAGCACTTATCGCGCTTCTCTTGGGAAGTCCTCAAGCCGATAGTCAATGCCGCATCCGGATTGAGTCTCCCGACTCACTGCCCTTTTTGTTTTCTCTGAATGAAAAAAAGGTCAATCAAATACCGGTGCTTTCCATCATGCTCGATCAACCTGAAAGTGGCAAGATCAACTTCAAAGCCGACTTTCCAGCACGTCCTGAGCTGAGCTTCACTCAAGTGATTACGATCAAAAAAAACACTTCCGTAGCATTTGCGATCGAACGAAATAAAGGCACTCTCAAATTCATTCTCAAAAGCGAATCAGAAATGATATTTCCCGCGGAATTTACATGGGAGATCGCTAACGACTCAGCACAAACAATCGCTTCCAAACATACCGGCTGCTTCCCGGTGGCCGACGATGCCGGCTATCAGGCAATGCTCGCCAATGTTGAAGCTCAGCACTTCGAGTCCAAAAAGCTGAGCATCCTGTGTGATTTCGCTTCGAGCCAGTGCATACGCACCGAGCAACTGAGAACCATGATGAGTATTCTTACGCAGGAAGACAACAAAATCGCACTGCTCCAAGCTTCCAAAAACCATATTTACGATCCGGAGCAAATTCGCGATGTACTGAATGAGTTCTTTTTAGCCCGCAACAAACAGAAGGCAACAGAGATTATAGAGGCCAACAGATAGCGCAGTCTTTGCGTAAATTCGTGCGCGAAAAATCAACGCACGCATTCATGAGCAAAATCCACAACTTTAGTGCAGGTCCCTGCATTCTTCCACAAGAAGTAATTGATCAAAGCGCAGACGCCATTCGCGAATTCGATGGCATGGGATTGTCGTTAATTGAAATCTCTCATCGTTCGAAAAACTTCGAGCGCGTGATGGAAGAAGCACGACAACTCGTTAAAGATATACTTGGATTACATCCTCGATTTGAAGTGCTCTTTTTGCAAGGCGGTGCCACGCTTGGTTTCTACACGGCAGCCCTCAATTTCATGAAGGAAGGAGGAAAAGCAGCTTACGCCAAAACAGGCGTGTGGGCGGCAGGAGCCATCAAGGAAGCGCAGTTAGTCGGACAAGTGGATGTCATAGCCGACTCTTCCGACAAAAACCACAGTTATATTCCGGAATTCAACGTGAATGGTGATTGGGATTATTTCCATTTCACCTCCAACAACACTATTTACGGAACCCAGTTCCAACGTTATCCCGAATGCAATGTGCCCATGGTATGCGATATGAGCTCCGATATTTTCTCAAAGCAATTTGACGCTAATCAATTTGCTATGATTTACGCAGGAGCGCAGAAGAATATGGGACCGGCAGGCACCGTGCTATATGTGGTCGACAGCGAACAACTCGGCAAAACAGGCCGCAAGCTTCCCACCTACATGGATTTAAAAGCGCATATTGAAAAAGACTCCATGTATAACACGCCACCAGTATTTGCCGTGTACGCGAGCATGCTCACACTGCGTTGGATCAAAAACAACGGCGGACTGAAAGGCATGGAAGACCGCAACCGTGCGAAGAAGGATCTCTTCTACAACGAGCTCGATCGCAACTCGCTCTTCCACGGACACAGCGAACCTGCATCACGCTCGTGGATGAACCCAACCTTCCGTCTCAATGACGACTCGATGGCTGCTGAATTTGATAAGATGTGGAAAGAAGCAGGAATCAGTGGCATAGCAGGTCACCGCTCTGTGGGTGGTTACCGTGCGAGTATGTACAATGCGCTGCCCATTGAAAGCGTGCAGGTGCTGGTTGATGTGATGAGGGAGTTTGAAAGGGGTA
>JBILCQ010000255.1:0-3619 GCA_044353065.1 Flavobacteriales bacterium
CACGACAGATTCGCATGCTAGGCTTAGAAGGAAAGTACACGCAAATGTTGTTCGACAACATTCCTTCTGTGCGCGGTCTTTCGAGCACCTACGGTCTTACCTACGTGCCCGGCCCTTGGGTGAAAAACATCTACGTAACGAAAGGCGTAGGATCAATCACCAGCGGTTATGAAAGCATGGCCGGACAAATCAACGTCGCATTGAAAAACCCGGATACAGCAGAGCGATTTCATTTAAACGCTTATGCAGGCAATGGTGGACGCATGGAGCTCAATCTTGTGGTTGGGCCAAAATCGGAGAAAGAAGGAGATGTCGAGGTGGCAGAAGAGGAGCATGTGCATGTGCCAGGGGAAGAACACGACCACGAACATGACGAAGAGCATGAGCACGATGAGGGGCATGAACATGAGCACCGCCATATCAAGGGAAGCCTTTTAGCACATGGAGCCATGTCGCAATTGCGCACCGATATGAACGGTGATGGCTTCCTCGACAATCCGCTGTTCTCAAATATTTCGTTGCGGAACGAATGGCACTTCGATGGTCACAGTGGACTGGGAGCACAAGTAGCGCTCAATTACCAAAACATCAACACAGTGAGCGGTCAATTAGATTACAATCCAACCGATGAAGTTCGCTCACAACTTTGGGGAGTGAATACACAAACGCGCCGATATGAAGCCTCCACCAAAATAGGCTACGTCTTTCCGAATAAACCGTGGAAGAGCTTTGGTTCGCAAGTGAGCGCGCTCTATCATGATCAGGAAGGCGATTATGGATTTCAAAAGTACAAAGGAGAGCAACGAAGCGGACGCGTGAATCTGCTTTTCGCATCGCGTATTCTCAATGAATCGAATACGTTTACAACCGGCTTCACTTATGTGTTCGATGATTATCGCGACACATTAACTTCCAATTTTCCGTTAATTGCAAACAATCCACCCTTACCTCTCAGCCGACAAGAGCGCGTGCCCGGAGTATTCTTCGAATACACGTTGAAAGTGGAAGATAAATTCACACTGGTTGCGGGTTTGAGAGAAGACCTGCACAACACATACGGGCCACTGTTTACTCCTCGCCTGCATGCACGCTACAGTATCAATGACCACACGACTGTAAAGGCAGTGGGCGGAATTGGTTATCGCACTCCTGTACTCGTGATGGACAATGTTGGCATGCTTGCATCCAATCGATTTGTAGTGATTGATAGCGACCCAACACCAACCAATAAGTATCTGGGACTCGATATTGAGAAGTCGAGCAACGCAGGAATTGTTTTCACCTGGAAGGGCGATGTTCTCTATCGACCCGCGACGCTGAGTATCGATGGATTTATAACGGAGTTCGAAAAGCAAGTCGTCATTGACTACGAAACGCCGAGTTATGTAAACATCTACAACCTACAAGGGAAGAGCTTCAGCAACAGCGCACAAGTAGAATTGCAATGGTCGCCTGTACGTCGGTTCGATGTGCGAATGGCCTATCGCTGGCTCGAAGCACGCACGCAATACCGCGATGGATTGCGCGACCGACCCCTGGTGAATCGCCATCGCGCCTTTACCAATCTGGCATTTGAAACACGCAAAAAAGCCAACGGATCACAATGGCGTTTCGATGCCACGGTACAATGGATCAGCCGCAAGCGAATTCCTTTCTTAATCAACAATCACAACGAACACCTCGATGAGCCAATGAGCTCTTGGTCCGACGATTACTGGCAAGTAATGGCGCAAGTGACCTATGTGTTCAAGACAAACCTGGAACTCTATGTGGGTGGCGAAAACCTGACAAACTTCATGGTGCACGATGCCATCATCATGGCAGAAGACCCCAGTAATCAGCTCTTCGACGGATCGATGTTGTGGGGACCGGTTTTCGGGAGGATGGGATATGTTGGATTGCGCTGGATGTTGTAATCACAGCAAACTCAACTGCACATATTGGTTCTCGAAATCGAGAAGCCAGCGCTTGCGCTGAATTCCACCGCTGTAGCCAACATAGGTTCCATCCTTGCCAATTACACGATGACAAGGAATAAGAATAGGAATCGGATTCTTCGCGATTGCAGAAGCAACAGCGCGCGTTAGTTTGATGTCGCCCATTTGGCGAGCTATATCCTCATAGCTATACGTTTTTGCAAATGGAATGCGCATCAACTCTTCCCACACGGTTTGCTGGAAATGTGTTCCTTCCAAGTGCATCGGAATTTCAACGGAAGAAGAGTTCCCATTAAAGAATATTGACAAAGCGTGCAGCACCCGATGAAGGTCGTGGTCAAAGTCGTCGAATCCGGGTTCATCTACAAAATCGATACGGCATAACAATCCACCATAGCCCTCAACACGAAGCCAACCCATGGGTGATTGAAAGTGAACAATCGATTTGCGCATGGGGGTTAAAGTAAAGCAATTCAAGCTTCACAAATCGTTCACTTTGTAAAGTTCTTAATCACTACTTTCGCATTTCGTTAAAACCGAAGAATCATGATGAAAAAACTAGTAGAAGAATTTCCCAATCACTTGCGCGAAGCGCTTCAAATTGGTCGCGCAGCTCAACTCAAAACGTGCAATAAGTCAATCCAAAACATTGTCATTTCCGGACTAGGCGGAAGCGGCATCGGTGGAAAAATCGTGAGCCAACTCGTTGCTGAAAAATGTTCGGTTCCGATTGTTTGCACCAACGATTACGTGCTGCCCGACTTCGTAAATGAGCATACGCTCGTAATCATAAGCAGCTATAGCGGCGATACAGAGGAAACTGTTGCCGCATTACAAGAAGCGATTGCTAAAAACGCTGAGATTGCTTGCGTAACCAGCGGAGGAAAAATTTTAGCAGCGGCGAAAGAAAAAGGATACAACCACATCATCATACCGGGTGGCAACCCACCCCGCTCCATGTTTGGATATAGCTCGGTTCAATTGTTCTTCTTGCTCCGTCACTATGGGTTCATCGACGGATCGTTCGAACAAGAAGTAGAAAATAGCATTTCGCTAATCGAAAACAACATCGACGATCTTCGTTCAGCATCGAAGAACATAGCTGAGATGGTTGTTCATCGCATTCCGATTTTATACAGCGAAGCGATGTATGAAGGTGTGGCCATTCGCTGGCGCCAGCAAATCAATGAAAACTCGAAGATGCTTTGCTGGCATCACGTATTCCCTGAAATGAATCACAACGAGCTAGTGGGCTGGACCGGTGGCGACAATCGTGTTGCAGTAATCGTGCTTCGCAATGAAGACGACCACAAGCGTTCACAGCTACGCATGGATTTGTGCAAAAAGCTGATGGGCGAAAAGTGCGACACCATCATCGAAGCATGGTCAAAAGGAAAGACGCGCATCGAGCGTTCGATGTACCTCATTCACCTGGGTGACTGGATCAGCATCGATTTGGCAGAGTTGCGCAACGAAGATGCAGTGGCTATTCCGGCTATCATCTTCTTGAAGAATGAGTTGTCGAAGGTGAACTAATATTCATGAAGAAGCCAGTTGTTTTCCGCGACTTAGGGAGCATGGATTACAAGGCCTGCTGGGATTTGCAGGAGGTTCACTTCAACCAAACCGTACAAACAAAATTTGAGAATCGTGCGAAAGCCCCAGAAGAACAAGTGGTCACT
>JBILCQ010000256.1:0-3608 GCA_044353065.1 Flavobacteriales bacterium
TATGAAGAATTTCCTAGTTTCTATTTTATGCGCCCTCACTATGATAGCAAGAGGTCAGCAAGCTGTTGTTGTGACAGGAGGTGATGCATCCGGAGTTGGCGGCAGCGTATCCTATTCGATAGGCCAGGTCGCATACACCAATGATACAGGAGGGTTTGTGAATAGTGGTGTTCAACAACCTTTCGAAATTACCATTACTTCGGTTGATGATTCGTTCCGTGATTTGCAACTCAACCTTTTCCCGAATCCGGCGTCTCAAGAGCTTTTCATTGAAATGAAAAACACAAACAAGGGAATATCCGCTGAAGTGCTCAATTCTACCGGCAGTTTGATGGATACCATTCGCCTGGCATCTACTCGCACATCCATTCCTGTTAGCCATTGGGCTCCGGCTACTTACATGATTCGGCTAACTGATGAATCAGGAAACACAGCAGTGTATAAAGTTATAAAGCATTGATTTTCGCTGTGCTTTATTCGTTATAGAATAAGCTTCACATCGATTCCAATCTTCGGTTGCAGCACGTTACCACTTCGTATAATATGCCGTTGTCATTTGCTTATATGCATCTGACGGCTCCCCGGGACTTTTTTGAATGATAATGGACTCCATTTCCGGTTCTAGCGGCGCATGGAAGGAGAATTCAATCATAACTCTAGCTGCATCCTTGTGTGCCAATGTGAAGACATGACTGATGCGCGCCGGTCTTAAACCCACCGCTGCCGCATCGAGAACCCAGCGCTCGAGTTCGGTTTTCGGAAAAATCAGAGCAATCTTTCCATCAGGTTTCAGCATCCTCTTCGAGTGACGCATAAATGCATCGGATGGTAAATAGTCGTCATGACGAGCTGCATTACGGATGGGATCTGAAGCTCGCAGCGAATGAGTGAAATAAGGTGGGTTGGAAATGATTAGATCGAATTTATCGCTGGTTACGATTTTCAAAAAATCACCCAAATGTATTTTCAGTCGATCATTCCAAGGCGACTGCTTAAAGTTTTCGCGAGCATCCTCTGCACTTCCCTGGTCGATTTCTATGGCCTCAATAACGGACGAAGCAGAGCGTTGAGCACAAATCAGGGCAATCACTCCAGTGCCGGTTCCCACGTCGAGCACATGAGTGCAGTTTTCAAGACTTACCCACGCGGCAAGCAACACAGCATCCGTACCCACGCGCATGGCACTGCGCGACTGCACAATCTCAAACTGCTTGAAACGAAACGGTTTTGCCGGGGCTGGCATAGCAATAATTAAGGTCGCACGAACATAATCAAAGATTAGGAAAACGCCTTTATGAATGCATTAGGAATTGGTCTTGCGCTCATTCCATGTGTTATATCCACTCGACTGAACTCGCCGGTCGGCAGGCACTTCTCTCAGCGGTTCTACCTCACGAAGCCCTCGACGACAGTCTTCGGGTAATTGCTGATAGATTTTGGTTCCTTCCGTTTTCCATGCAATCATTTCGTCGGTTACTTGCTTCACCACCTTGGCCGGATTGCCGACGATGACACTTCGTGGAGGCACCACGGTATCGGCAGACACAAAGGCGAGCGCACCTACAATCGATTCATCTCCGACCTCTACTCGATCCATGACTACCGCATTCATTCCGACTAAACAGTTTTTGCCAATCGATGCACCATGAATGATAGCGCCGTGACCAATGTGTGCGCCTTCGCGCAGAGTTACAGTAACCCCGGGGAACATGTGAATAGTGCAGTTCTCCTGCACATTGCACCCATCTTCAATGATGATTTGTCCCCAATCACCCCGAATGGCTGCCCCTGGACCGATATACACATTCCTTCCAATAATTACATTACCGGTTACCGTCGCATTTGGATGAACAAATGCAGACTCATGAACCACAGGAATAAAACCGTCAAACTCGAAAATATTGGCCATAAAGAAGGTTATTAGACTCTTTCCAGAATTACTGCATAACCCTGTCCTACGCCAATACACATGGTGCATAACGCATAGCGTTTCGAAGTGTTCTGCAATTGAAGTGAAGCAGACATTAAAAGTCGTGCTCCACTCATTCCCAGCGGATGGCCAAGTGCTATGGCACCTCCGTTTGGATTAATGCGTGTGTCATCATCTTCGATACCCAACTGCCTTGTGCAAGCAAGAACTTGCGCTGCAAATGCCTCGTTCAATTCAATTACATCGATTTGATCCAATGTAAGCCCTGCTCGTTTCAAAACGAGGCGAGAAGCTTCAACAGGACCAATTCCCATAATGCGGGGCTCAGTGCCTGTAACCGCAGAAGCAACTATGCGGGTGCGAGGCGTAAGATTTGCGTTCTTCAATCCATTTTCAGAGGCGATGAGAAGAGCTGCAGCGCCATCATTCAAGCCGGACGCATTTCCTGCTGTAACTGTACCACCAGATCGAAAGGCAGGTTTCAATTTGGCCAATCCCTCCATGGAAGTAGAGGACTTAATGAACTCATCGGAAGAAAAAAGAATAGCATCCCCCTTTTTCTGTGGTATCGAAACCGGTGCAATTTCCTGTGCAAGTCTCTCTGCCGCCGCTGAGGCCTTTTGTTGCGACCAACATGCAAAACGATCTTGATCTTCCCTCGAAATGGCATAGAGCTCTGCGAGATTTTCAGCTGTCTCTCCCATGGCATCGACGCCATACATTTCCTTCATCTTGGGATGAATGAATCGCCAGCCAAAACTACTATCGAACATTTGAGCATCACGACCGAAAGCAGAGGAAGTTTTTGATATAACCCAAGGCGCACGTGTCATTTGCTCAACACCACCCGCGATAAAAACGTCTCCCTCTCCTGCATGTGCTGCACGCGCAACATGAACAGCAGCTGCCATTCCCGATGCGCACAAGCGATTAACCGTTTCACCCGGAACCTCCTTCGGCAAACCGGCAAGAAGAAGCGCCATGCGAGCAACGTTACGATTATCCTCACCTGCTTGATTGGCGCAACCCATTACAACATCAGAAATTTGCATGGGATCCAAATTCGAATGACGTAAAATCAGTTGCTGAATGACGTGGGCTGCCAAATCATCGGCACGGACGGAAGAAAGACCACCTCCGAAATTTCCAATCGGTGTGCGGACCCCGTCTACAATAAATGCGTTCATGGATTAATTATTTATACAAAGATGGAGGCCAATTCTTAATTCTTGACCTCATGAACCATATTTTGGAATTCGACTTCAACACGCAAACCACGACTATTTTGGTTCATCAACTTTCCCTTCAATTGTCTTGCGAAAAGACTGATTAATTTAAAGCCAAAGGTTTTACCCTTTGCCATTTCTAGACCCTCCGTAAGACCCGGACCATTATCAGCAACAACCAATCGCATAAGAGTTTCTGATTCCCTCTTAAATGAAAGTTGCAGTCGCGGTGCCGCGCTATTCTCAAAAGCATGCACAAAAGCGTTACTCACCAATTCATTAATTAATAGCGCGAGAGGCACAACAACTTTATTGTCGACATACACTTCATCGACATCAATCAATACAATATCACGACGGCCCGACATGAAGGTCTGCTGAAGAGAGTTCACCAGTGCATTTATATATTCACAGAGATTAATCCGATTGAATACTTCTGAACGATAGAGTTT
>JBILCQ010000042.1:0-12166 GCA_044353065.1 Flavobacteriales bacterium
CGCGCAACAATTCATCATCGTTTTTCGCAAAACAGAAGCGCAGCACTTTGTCGTCTTGTAAATTGGGGAAAAACACCGAACACGGTATGCCGGTAATTTTATAATCGCGTGTGAGGCGCTTCGCAAATTCCACATCGCCTTCATCGGATATCGCGCTGTAATCGAGCAACTGGAAATACGTGCCCGCAGCAGGTTTCAATGCAAAGCGTGAACCTTGCACCGCGCGATTAAACACCTCGCGTTTGGCCTGGTACATCTCGGATATTCCACTGTAGGTAGTAGCATCACTCATGTATTCGGCAAGTGCATATTGAATCGGTGTATTTACGGAAAACACATTGTACTGATGCACCTTGCGCACTTCGACTGTGAGTTCAGCGGGTGCGCAGACATAGCCCATCTTCCAGCCGGTGTTGTGAAATGTTTTCCCAAATGAATACACCACCAAACTGCGTGCGGCCAACTGCGGATAACGCGCCACGCTTTCATGTCGCGCACCATCAAACACAATGTGCTCATATACTTCATCGCTCAGCACCAACAAGTCATTCGCTTCAGCAATGGCTTGCAACTCGAGTATATCGGCTGCCGTCATAATGCTGCCTGAGGGATTGTGCGGTGTGTTAATCAGAATCATGCGCGTGCGCGGAGTAATCTTCGCACGCACTTCCTGCCAATCGATGCGATAATCGGGTGATTGGAGATTCACCCAATTCATGGTTGCACCTTGAAGCTCCACAGCCGGCGCATAGCAATCGTAAGCCGGAGCAAACGCCAGCACTTCATCGCCCGCATGCACAAGCGCCGTGATGATGGTGAAAATGGCCTGCGTGCCTCCGGCGGTGATGGTAATCTCTGAGTCCGCATCATAAGCATACCCATACGCTGCCTGCATCTTCTGAGCGAGCAACGTCCGCAACTCGGGCACACCCGGCATAGGCGCATACTGATTGCGGTTGGCGCGCATTTGCGCATGCACAAGGTCCGACAACCCATGATCCATCGCAAAACCCGGAAAACCCTGCCCGAGATTGAGGGCACCGTGCTCCATGGCGAGCTTCGACATCACGGTGAATATGGTGGTACCTACGTGGGGCAGCTTGCTGGGGCGGGAAGTCATTTGGAGAATTGGAGGATGATAGGATTGTAGGATTATAGGCGGCGCCGCGGTGTTGGTGAACGCTAATATCTGTTGAGTGGGGCTACTTTTTTCAATTTCGCAGTTTCAAACCAGGGTCTTCAAAAGTATGAAATCCATCGTTTAGTAATTGGCCAACCGCGCCTTGCGGGAATTCCCTATTATCCCGCAATCCTATTATCCTACAATCCTTTCATTTCGTAAATTCGCGCCGTCAAAAACCCACTCCCCTATGTCTGCCTCCACGCAAATCGCCACCCTTGACCAAGCACGTGAAATGGGCCTGCGCCCCGATGAATTCGACAAAATCACCGAGATTCTCGGTCGTACACCCAACTTCACCGAAATGTGTGTTTACTCCGTGATGTGGAGCGAACACTGCTCATACAAAAACAGCATCAAGTGGCTGAAGACGTTGCCGAAAGACGGGCCGCACATGCTCGTAAAAGCGGGTGAGGAAAATGCAGGTCTGGTCGACATCGGTGATGGCATGGGATGCGCCTTCAAAATCGAATCGCACAACCACCCGAGCGCTATCGAACCCTACCAAGGTGCAGCCACCGGCGTGGGCGGTATCAACCGCGACATCTTCACCATGGGCGCGCGTCCTGTGGCGCAGCTCAACTCCTTGCGCTTCGGCAAACTCGACAACCCACGCACCAAGTGGCTCATGGCCGGCGTGGTAAAAGGCATCGGCGACTACGGTAATGCCTTCGGAATTCCTACCGTGGGTGGCGAAGTGTATTTCGATGAATCATACCAAAGCAACTGCCTCGTCAATGCGATGTCAGTGGGTTTGATTGACTCAAAGAAAATCATTTCAGCGAAAGCGAAAGGCCCGGGTAACCCGGTTTTCATCGTGGGCTCAGCAACGGGCAAAGACGGCATTAAAGGCGCTTCGTTCGCCTCAAAAGATATTACGGCAGAAAGCGCCAAGGATTTGCCCAGCGTACAAGTGGGAGATCCATTCCAAGAAAAGCTTCTGCTCGAAGCAACCATGGAACTTGCCGAAACAGACGCTATCGTTGGCATGCAAGACATGGGAGCAGCAGGCATCACCTGCAGCACTTCCGAAATGAGCGCAGGCGGTGGCGTGGGTATGGACATTCACCTCGACAAAGTGCCAACACGTCAGGCAGGCATGCAACCATTTGAAATCTTATTGAGCGAATCGCAAGAGCGTATGCTCATCGTCGTTAGAAAAGGACAAGAAGAAGTGGTAAACCGCATCTTCGAAAAGTGGGACCTTCACGCCGTTCACATCGGCGATGTAACCGAAGGCAACACGCTGCGCTATTTCATGAATGGCGAACTCGTGAGTGAGATTCCGGCTAAGAGTCTTGTGCTCGGCGGCGGCGCTCCTGTTTACGAGCGCGAATACACCGAACCTGCCTACTACGCGGAAGCAAAGAAATTCTCGATTGACAGTATCGCTGAACCAAAAGACCTTGTGGTGGTGGCTCGTCAGCTCATGGCCAACCACAACATTGCCAGCAAGAAGTGGATCTACGAGCAATACGACAGCATGGTGGGCACAGCCAACATGAGCACCAACAAGCCATCGGATGCTGCGATTGTAAATATCAAAAACACCAACAAGGCACTGGTACTTTCGGTTGATTGCAATGGACGCTACGTGCAAGCCGACCCGGAAGTCGGAACCATGATTGCCGTGTGCGAAGCCGCACGCAACATCGTATGCTCGGGTGGTGAACCGAGCGCAATTACCAACTGTCTCAATTTCGGGAATCCTTACAACCCGGAAGTATACTGGCAGTTCGTAGGTGCCATCAAAGGCATGGGCGCTGCGTGCAAGAAGTTCGAAACGCCGGTAACAGGCGGTAACGTGAGCTTCTACAACCAAACAGTAAACGCCGATGGTTCTGCCGCTCCTGTATTCCCAACACCAACTATCGGTATGCTGGGTGTGATGAAAGACAAGAGTCTGCAAACGACGCTCGATTTCAAATACAAGGGCGACCTCATCTACTTGCTCGGCGTGCCGCGCAGCGATATCAACTCATCAGAATACCTTTACTCTTTTCACGGCGTGAAAAATTCGCCGGCACCGTTCTTCGACTTGGATGAAGAATTCAACGTTCAAAAGTGCATCAAAGAACTCATTCGTAATAATTACATCAGCTCTGCGCACGATGTAAGCGATGGAGGTTTGTTTGTAACACTGTGTGAAATGGGAATGCCCAACTCACTCGGTTTCGACATCGTGAGCGACAGCGAAATTCGTCGCGACGCGTTCCTCTTCGGTGAGTCACAAAGTCGTATTGCTGTTACCGTGGTGGAAGACTACGAAGACGAGTTTCTCGATTTCGTGGGCGAAAGCGGTGTGCAAGTAATGCTTCTCGGACATGTAACAAAAGGTCGCGTCACCATCGACGAGGAAAACTTCGGATTCATCGAAGATTATCGTTCGATTTATGAAAAGAGCATTAGCGAGGCAATGGCGTAGATGCGCTGCACAGAACCTTACTTGACCAACCTTACCACTCGATTACCGGCGAGCGTTGAGCATTCCAGAAGATACACACCGCGCGGAATTGAGTTAAAATCAAGTGTAAGCTGTTGCATATTACCCGTGGTTCTCAAAGGAGAAAAAGCCATGAGTGGCCTACCGGTAGCGTCGAGCAAACGTACAGTAAGCTCCTGACTCAATGGCGTTGCAACTTCAACCGTAACAAAGTCATTGAATGGATTCGGCCATACACGGAGGTTTGAAATCGCATCCAATTCTTCCACGGCAACCGACGATATCACAATGTCTTCGCACAAGGTGGACGAACATGCCGGATCTGATGCGTCTTCATACAAAATACACAATTGATAAACCCCAATGTTTTGATAGGAGTGTGAACCCGAATTGGCCTGGAGCGGGGCTGACCCATCACCCCAATCGACCGAGTATGTGGGATCCACAGCTCCGACACCTGAAGCGTCGACATTCACAATGTTTCCACTTTGTGTTACGGTCCACTCCAACTCACAACCACCCGAAACAGAGGTAACAGTAACCGACGCTATCGTGTTCAGCTGACACCCAATAATGTTGTTTAGATCAGTGTAAGTAGCACTAATTTGATAAGTGCCGGATTCAGCGTAAATATGGCTTAGAGGCAGCTCAAAATACCCTGAAGTACCATCACCCCAATCAACGAAATACTCCGGATCTGTAGCTCCCCCGGAAAAGACTTGCAACTCAACTTCCGAATCGCTGATTATGGGAATGAAATCAAAAAAACAATCACCCGAAAACGGATCGATATTCACTTCGGCACAGGCACTACTCTGACAAGCAGCATTTCCGGGAACCCCGTAATAAACACAAGCTGTATAGAGAGCAGGAACATCATAGGTATGTTCTGTAACCGGATTCACATCAAATGTACCATCGCCCCAGTCAATGATATATTCCGCGTCAGCACCACCATTTCCATTGACCGAGATGTAGGCAGTCTGCACAAGCAATGCAACATCCAATGTTACCGGACACGCATTACCTTCTCCAACAACTTCCACTTCTCTGCAATCCGTTATCGAACAAGGTAATGCAGGATCCAAATCGGTCATGGTGACACACACCAAGTAATATCCGGGTTGAGCATATTCGTGCAACAGGGATTCACCAATTTCAACGGGGCTTCCATCACCCCAATCAACAGTGTAAGAAGGAACGGAGGTATTATCGCTTGTGGCCTGCACAGTGGCCACCAATTCGACTGTTTCCAATTCAAAGCTCAAGCTGCAAGATCCACCCGTAATAATGAGACTCTCATATGAATTGAAATAGCAGTTCGAATTTGAGAGATCCTCATAACTGTAGAAAATAAAATAAACGCCATCAGAAGCATACTCATGCTCGAAAAACGGCGTGCTTTGCGTATCGGATGTTCCATCTCCCCAATCAATAAAATATTCCGGACTTACCGCTCCATCAGCAATAAATTCAATGGAAACATAGGAACCCGATCCACCAATATTCAAACTTGCAGTGCACTGCGAGAAACTGATGTTCACCAATAAACCTAGGATTAAGGTGCTGAGAATTGCTTTCATGGAAGTTCGCTTTATTCAACAAACATAAGAAGCAAAGTATTCGACTTGTATTAATCCCCGGAAAACAAGAGGCTACCCATTGGTAGCCTCATGTCACTAAACCTTTAACCAAAACCTACCCACTCAATCGAGGGAAAGTCTTATTCTTTAAACCACTCAACTTCCTGAACAGTTCACCGACACGCAAAAAAATTTACTTTGCAGTCCGAAATAAAACTCAACTCCCCATGCGCGTTGTCATTCAGCGAGTAAAAAAAGCCTCTGTCACCATCGATAATGTGATCACTTCATCTATCGGAAAAGGATTGCTCGTATTGGTGGGAATAGAAGAAAATGACACGAATGAAGATGCCCTTTGGCTGGCCCAAAAGATTGTTGCTATGCGCATATTCTCCGATTCAGAAGGAAAAATGAACCTCGATATTCGTCAGGACGAAGGAGATCTGCTAGTGGTTAGTCAATTTACACTTCATGCCCAAACCAAGAAGGGCAACCGTCCTTCATTTATCCGAGCAGCTCGCCCGGAACAGGCCATTCCCCTGTATTCTTATTTCATTGAACAACTCACTTCCCTTTCAGGCAAGCTCGTTCAAACGGGAACTTTTGGCGCTATGATGGACGTTGAACTCATCAACGATGGTCCGGTTACGATATGGATGGATACGGCATCTAAGGAATAACTCACCTGTATTATGCCGCTTCGCTCACATTATGCTTGTGCGATTATTCGGCGAATAGCTACCTTCGGCGCATGCTCGACAAAGACATACTCTACCTCAAAGGAGTTGGGCCACAGCGCGCCGAAGTGCTGAAGGCAGAATTGGGCATTCGAACCTGGGAAGATCTCCTGGAATACTTCCCATTTCGGTATATCGATCGTTCGCAGATTACGCGTATCGCCGACATTCAAACCGATGCCGCCAATGTGCAGTTGATCGGACAGATTGTTTCAACACGTGAAATTGGCATTGGAAACGGCAAACGACTCACTGCCATTTTCCGTGATGATAGCGGAGATATTGAACTGGTGTGGTTCAAAGCGCTCAAATGGCTTGTGCAAAGTTTAAAGCTGAACCAACAGTATGTGCTTTACGGCCGACCGACCGAATTCAAAGGCCGCTACAACATCACTCATCCCGAACTTGAACTACTGGAAGACGCGCGCATCACGCAAGGAAGCGAACTCAAACCGGTATATAATACTACTCAAAAGTGCACAGCAAAAGGATTGCACAGCAACGGCATCGCAAAACTGACGCGGCAGCTCATTGAAGATGCCAAGCCCGTGGTTTCGGAAAATTTACCCGACTACATCCTGGAGCGTTTTAAGCTCATGCCACGTAGTGAAGCGATTTCACAAGTGCACATGCCTTCCACGCTTCCTCTGCTGGAGGCTGCGCGCCGCCGATTGAAGTTCGAAGAACTGTTCTACATTCAAATTCAACTCGGCAAACAAAAGCTGAGCAACACCCAACAAGAACGCGGGGTAGTATTTGAAAAAGTGGGGGATATTTTCAACTCATTCTATCAGCAGTATCTGCCCTTTGAACTCACAGGCGCACAAAAACGAGTCATGAAAGAAATCCGCGCTGATGTGGCGCGTGGTCATCACATGAATCGACTTATTCAAGGCGATGTGGGCAGCGGAAAAACAATTGTCGCATTGCTGTCGGCCCTGCTTGCTATTGACAACGGCTATCAGGTTTGCCTCATGGTGCCAACAGAAATTTTGGCTATGCAGCATTTTGCTTCCATCAGCGAACTACTGAAACCGACCGGCGTGAAAGTCGCGCTTCTTAAAGGTTCAACACCGAAATCGGAGCGCAAAAAAATCCATGCTGAACTCGAATCGGGTGAGTTACTATTCATCATTGGTACACATGCGCTCATTGAACCCACCGTGAAGTTTATCAATTTGGGTTTGTGTATCATCGACGAACAACACCGCTTTGGCGTGGCACAACGCGCATCACTATGGAAAAAAGCAGCACTGCCT
The DNA here is from genome assembly GCA_044353065.1 of Flavobacteriales bacterium. Lineage (GTDB taxonomy): Bacteria > Bacteroidota > Bacteroidia > Flavobacteriales_D > Sanyastnellaceae > JAIBBG01. Next base: position 7,203 of record JBILCQ010000042.1, read on the forward strand.
CCACACGTTATCGTGATGACAGCAACACCGATTCCGCGCACGCTGGCCATGACACTTTATGGCGACCTCGATATCAGTGTAATTGATGAATTGCCGCCGGGAAGAAAACCTATCAAGACCGAATGGAAAACCGATGCAAAACGACTAGAGGTTTTTCAATTCATCGAAAACGAAATTCAGAAAGGAAGACAGATTTACATCGTCTATCCACTTATTGCGGAAAGCGAAGCCATGGATTACAAAGACCTCGAAGATGGCTACGAATCCATCGTGCGCCGATTCCCGCTGCCGCACTACCGGGTAAGCATTGTGCACGGACAGATGAAAGCCGAAGCGCGCGATTACGAAATGAAAAATTTCGTGGAAGGCAAGACACAGATATTAGTAGCCACGACCGTCATTGAAGTGGGCGTTAATGTACCCAACGCTTCTGTCATGATTATAGAAAGTGCTGAGCGATTCGGACTTTCTCAACTGCACCAGTTGCGCGGACGCGTGGGCCGCGGAGCGGAACAGAGCTACTGCGTGCTCATGACCGGAGTGAAAATCAGCAAGGACAGTCGCACAAGACTTGAGACGATGGTTCGCACCAACGACGGATTCGAAATCGCTGAGGTGGATTTGCAATTGCGCGGCCCGGGCGATTTGGCAGGCACGCAACAAAGCGGTTTGCTCGACTTGAAAATTGCTGATCTCGCCAAAGATCAAATCATGCTTTCCGCAGCCCGCGAGTTGGCGCTCGAAATTCTCGACGAAGACCCCAACATGGAACAACCGAAAAACAGAGTCATTGTCGAGACGGTGAAAAAGATTAAGCAGAAGAAAACGGATTGGAGTAATATCTCTTGAAAGTGGCGAATGACGAATGGCGAATAAAAAAGGCCAGACTTGGTATATCCCCTTCAGGCCTTTTTTGAATGTCACATTTTAGTTTGAATATGTTAACTTGAACGTCCTTTTATTTAACTCGCCACTCGCCACTCGCCACTCGCCACTCGCCACTCGCCACTCGCCACTCGCCACTCGCCACTCGCCACTCGCCACTCGCCACTCGCCACTCGCCACTCGCCACTCGCCACTCGCCACTCCTCACTTACATTTGCCCCATGAACCTCGACCTCACCGGAAAAACCGCCGTAGTCTGCGGATCGACGCAAGGCATTGGCTGGGCAGCTGCACAACAACTTGCTACTATGGGAGCGCGCATTGTACTCATCGCGCGCGATGAAGAAAAATTGAAAGCATGCTTGCCACAATTGGCATCGGATAGAAATCAACAACACACCTATCTGGTGGCCGACTTCGCTCATCCGCAATCGGTGGAAGATGCCATTCAAAAATTCGCCGGCAACGACGAGGCCCATATACTCGTCAACAACACAGGCGGACCAAATCCGGGCCCTGCTATCGATGCCCACATCGACGACTTCCGGAAAGCATTCAACGCACACCTCGTGTGTAATCAAATTCTCGCTCAAGCTCTGGTTCCTGGAATGAAAAAAGCGGGCTACGGACGAATCATCAATGTGATTAGTACTTCGGTAAAACAACCCTTACCCAACTTGGGAGTGAGCAATACCATTCGAGGAGCGGTTGCCAGCTGGTCAAAGACACTAGCAATGGAATTAGGCCGTTTCAACATCACCGTAAACAATGTATTGCCGGGCGCAACTCAGACCGGTCGTCTCGAACAAATCATTCAGAATAAAGCATCAAAAATGGGTGCTGCTGCTGAAGATATCGCTCATGAAATGGCAGAGGAAGTACCTATGAAACGCTTAGCCGAACCGCAAGAAATTGCGAACGCCATTGCTTTTCTGGCCTCGCCTGCGGCTTCTTACATCAACGGCATCAATGTGCCGGTTGACGGTGGAAGAACTTTATGCTTGTAAGCTATCGTTGACATTGCGGGCAGATACCGCTCACACTGAAATTTGTTTCTGCAACCTTGTAATTACGAGGTAACTTGAATTCCGGAATGACACTTTCCAAACACGTTACCGCTCCGCACTGCGTGCAATGAAAATGCACATGATGGTGTGAGTGAGCATGATTGTGTCCGTCTGCTTCACAAGTATTGCACTTCGCGAAACGCACTACACCATCGAGGTGAACAACACGATGAATGTCGCCCTCGTTTTCCAATCGATCTAAAACGCGATAAACGGTTACGCGATCACACACTCCTTCGGTCTGCTCCTGAATTTCGGACTGCGACAGTGCCCTACCCGCATCGGTAATAAGCCCGAGAATAAATTGCTTGGTTGGTGTGTTTCTTACCTGCTTCATCACAGATAAAATCAAATTACGATTTATGAAATATAACTCTTCGCCTTATCCAATACCACTTGTAAACCCGCAGCATTCGTGCCACCGGCCGTTGCAAAAAATGCCTGTCCACCACCGCCGCCATTGATCTCTTTAGCCAATTCGCGGATGATAGTTCCGGCGTTCAAATTGCGCTCTGCAGCCAATGCCTCCGAGATAACACACGTGATCGTTGCCTTTCCATTCGACTGCGAAGCAAACATGCCAAATAACTTGTTATGCTCACCTTTCAATTGAAACGCAACATCCTTCAATTCGGCTGCTTCAAGCTCCACATGCTCAGCAATAAACTCGACATCACCCACTAGTGTAATTTTCGATTTTAATTCCTGCTTTACAAGTGCCGCCTTCTCTTTATTGAACTTCTCAATTTGCTTCTGCAACTCACTGTTACGCGCCTGCAAATCGGCAATCGATTTCAACACATCCTTCGCCTTCAACGTTTGGCGAATCTGATCGAGCAACTCCAATTCTGAGTTGATAAATTGAAACGCTCCATTGCTTGAAATGGCTTCTACACGTCGCACACCGGCAGCAACAGCTCCTTCGCTTTGAATGCGGAACATGCCTATTTCTCCGGTGCTACGTACATGCGTTCCACCGCACAATTCAACGCTGTTTCCAAATTTGATTACACGCACCACATCACCATACTTTTCGCCGAACAACATCATGGCGCCTGTTTTGCGCGCATCTTCAATAGCCATGCTTCTATTTTCTTCCAGCGGGAAGTTTTTGCGTATTCTCTCATTGACCAATGTCTCCACACGCGCCGCTTCTTCGTCGGTCATCTTTGCGAAATGCGAAAAGTCGAATCGCAGATAATCCGGACCAACCAAAGAACCTTTCTGCTCCACATGCGTGCCCAGCACTTCGCGGAGTGCTTCGTGCAACAAGTGCGTGGCGCTGTGATTGGCGGTAATGCTCGCTCTGCGCTCACCTTCGATCCGAGCTGTAAAACTTCCTTCGACCTTCTCCGGCATGGCATCCGTGAAGTGCACGACCAGATTATTCTCCTTGCGGGTATCGGTAATTATAACGGAATCATTTGGAGAGACAAGACGACCCGTGTCGCCCACTTGGCCTCCGCTTTCAGCATAAAATGGCGTCTTCGACAACACCAACTGAAACGACTCCTTGCCCTTCGCTTTAATTTTTCTGTATTTCAATATCTGAGTCTCACATTCGAGTTCATCATAGCCGATGAATTCTGTATCGCCCTCTGCAAGTACAACCCAGTCTTCCGTTTCCAACTTCGTAGCTGCGCGACTGCGTTCCTTCTGCTTCTGCAATTCTGATTCAAACGCAACCATGTCGATACGCTTCTTTCCCTCTCCGGCAATGAGCGCCGTGAGGTCGGCAGGGAAACCAAAGGTGTCGTATAATTCAAAAACGACTTTGCCATCAATCACATCACCTTCCGTTTTGCGAATAATCTCATCGAGCAGCTGAATACCCTTGTCCAGCGTGCGAAGGAAACTCTCCTCCTCTTCGCGAATCACTTTACTCACCAGCGACTGACCACTTTTTATCTCCGGGAAAAAATCACCCATTTCTTCTGCAAGCACAGGTACTAGTTGACAGATAAATGGTTCTTTCAACCCTAAGAAACTATATCCATAGCGAATGGCTCGGCGCAAAATGCGACGAATCACATAGCCAGCACCACCGCTGGAAGGAAGCTGCCCGTCGGCAATGGCAAAAGACACCGCGCGAACGTGGTCGGCAATTACACGCATCGCCACGTCGCGCTTCTCTGCTGTGCGCTCATATTTGTTACCGCTAATCTCTTCCACCTTACGAATAAGCGGTGTGAAAACATCCGTGTCATAATTCGATTGAACGCCCTGAAGCGCCATGCACAAGCGCTCGAAACCCATTCCTGTATCGACATGCTTTGCAGCCAAAGGCACGAGAGAACCATCGGCTCGACGTTCAAACTGCATGAATACATTGTTCCATATTTCCACTACTTGCGGATGGTCATTATTCACCAATGTTTTGCCATCCACTTTTGCTCGCTCTTCATCGGAACGAATGTCAATATGGATTTCCGAACACGGACCACATGGACCTGTATCGCCCATTTCCCAAAAGTTATCCTTCTTGTTGCCTCGCAGAATACGATCTTCCGCGATACGCTCCTTCCAAATGTCGTATGCCTCCTGATCGAAATCGAGGTTCTCAGAAGCATCGCCTTCAAACACGGTCACATATAATCGATCGGTTGGAATTTTATACACGTCCGTTAGAAGCTCCCACGCCCATGCAATTGCATCTTGCTTGAAGTAATCGCCAAACGACCAATTGCCTAACATCTCGAACATCGTGTGGTGATAGGTATCCACTCCAACTTCTTCGAGGTCATTGTGCTTCCCACTCACACGCAAACACTTCTGCGTATCTGCCACACGCGGATGCTTGATGGTCTCATTACCCAAGAACCAGTTCTTGAATGGAGCCATGCCGCTGTTGATGAACATGAGCGTTGGATCGCCCTTCACCACCATCGGTGCAGACGGCACGATCACGTGTCCTTTCGATTGAAAAAAATCCAGAAACTGCTGGCGTATTTGTCGGGAAGTCAACTTTGTCATAACAGGCGCGAATGTAGTATGCGCATGGCATTCGCGTGG